>JAIRJR010000138.1 GCA_031260575.1 Tannerella sp. | reverse complement strand
GTCTGGCTTCAGTCAGTTTTCGCCGCGTTTCGGCAATTCGTTCCGGTGTCCAGAAGCTGCGCCATCGTTCGATACGTTCAATTTGCTCTTTTTCAGGAATCAACAAAGTGGCTGTCTGTGAATAGTCATGAATCATGCCGCTTCGCTGTAATGAATCAAGAACGACGGCCATCTGTTGGCTGTAAACCAAGGCGGAATCCAACTCATACGATGTTGCCGCATAATACAATGTTCCATATCCTTTGGAGGTTTTCAAGGCGAGCAAATCGACTGAACGTACTACATCCGGTTCGTTGTAACCAATATTCTTCAAATCAGCGTCGAATGTAACCCACCGGGATGTGTAAACACAAATTCCACTAACAATAAATATCGTAATAACCAACCATTTATGCCGGTCGAAAGAATACGAATTTATCCGGCTGATCCAGGCAAAAGCCTTATCGGAATGTATATTTCGCTTAGGATTAAAAAAATGAGGCAAAAAAATGAGGCAAAACGCTGCAGTACCGATTAATGCAAGCGAAGAAAACAACCCAAAATCACGCAGAAGCGCCGATTGTGTAAACATCAATCCCATAAAAGCGCCAACAGTTGTCAGGCATGCAATGAAAATAGGAACAGTCTGGTCTTTAAGCACCTGTACAGGGTCGTTCACATATTTATAATGCGTCAACACATGCAGACAATAACTTAACCCGACACCCAAAATAATGGCGCCAATTCCCAGCGCCATTAAAGACATTTTCCCCTGAATCAGATAAATACCTGTTAATGCAAAGAAAGTTCCATAAACTACCGGCGCCACCAGCAAAAACAAGGTGGATTTATTCCTGAAACAAAAACCGATAATAAAACAGACAATCAACAACGACATCCCCAAGGTCAGTGCAATATCCTTCTTTGTCTGCCGCGAATTGAATACACTTTGTACCGGCGCTCCATGAAAAAGAATTTCGATATCCGGATTTTCCCGGTTAAAAGCAGCGATTTCTTTTTCAAGCATAGTGACTAAACGTGTACCCGACATGGAATCAAATCCCTTGAAGTTGGGCGATAAAAATGCCAATGCAATCGTCGTATCCGGAGTAAAAAAATGTTGTTTGACAAGTTTATAATTTCCCCCGAAACTCTCTGCCAGCGAGCCGTCATTCATAAACAATGTCCGCAATCCAATCGGATCCTGGCGAACCATACGGCCGAAGACCATCCCCGAAGGCGAAACAATTAGTTCGTAATTCGCCGCCATCTGTTGTTCGATCGCGTCTTCGGTCAACAGACTTTCTATCCGGGGATACATACCGGCGTCAATAAATACGGGAGCATTGTCGTACAGGAACTCCATGCCGGACATAATCAGGTCATTATCTATTTGATACAGGATGTTTTGAATATCATTTGTGAGTGAATCTTTTTGAAGCAGTGTTTCGACAAAGAGTTCGCATTTTTCCGACAGGGTTTCTACATCAATCGTGTCAGATTTAGGAATAAACAGCAAAAATATTTTATCCTTCACTTTCAGGTTGGCAAACACCAATTCCACCGAACTGCCCGTCTCAAGCGAAGGAAGCAGCTTCGAAATATCTTCTTCGTACTCGACTTTACTGCCTACATAAGCAAACAACAAACTGCTTATAATCAGCAATCCGTATAAAAGCGCTTTATTCTTTCTGAAAAAATTAAAAAGGGCAATCATATTATTTCGTTATTTTACACTTACAAAAAACTGACCACATCCCCCTACCCCCTTCAAAGGGGGATAAAAACTACAAATTCACCTTTGAACAACATATATTCTGTTTCGTCCTTGCTTATTGTGGCTATTGCCTTTGTCCGCTTATCTTCGTTTTCCGCTAACTCAATCCGGATTTGCAGTTCGGAATGTTGCTGTGGCGAAATCAGTTTGATAAATTTGCATTGTGCTATAGATTCGAGCAATAATTGTTTTCCGGTAATACGCTCAACACATTCCTTAATCATTTGGATAGTGCACACGCCCGGCGCAATAGGCATTCCGGGGAAATGTCCTTCATATACGCTACATTCAGGTAAAAGCGTCACGTCGAATAGCGTGACAGACTCTGTTGTCTGTTGTTTTTTAATTGAATAATAATAGTTTAAAAGCATCTTGTTTAATTACAATCTGTCTTTGAATTTGACAAAAATAGGTAAAAAAATCAATTGGCGCATAAAATCGTTCAGAAAAATGAATGAACGAACAACCAACCATACAAATGTAACCGTTAAGTTACAAACCGTTGGTTAGATATGATTTATTTTGCAAAGCGTTAAAAACCAAATAAATCACTTTGAAACCGTACTTAGAAACGGCAAAGTGATGGTAATTCCCACATTTTCATACGTCATTTTTTTGAAACCGGCAAAGACGCCGATTCTTAAATCTCCCAATCCAATGGAATAGCCGGCTTCGTTAAAATTCACTGCGGGTGTCCATAGGGTTTTCAGGTAAACGGCTTCATCAAAAAGGTATCGTTGCATGAAAGGGATTTGCTTCAACAGCAGGTACTGGGTCGAATAAGTCACGAACCCTTGCACCCACTTTTCATTCGTTGCATACCGGTAGTTGTCCATCGTGAAACTTGTGTTGAATGATTTGTCCGACAGGAACATTTCGTTTGTCTGGAAATGCTTGTAATCCGGAAGATACGTTTTCCTATCCGACAGGAAAACGCCTGCATTGACTGCGTAGAAAAGGTTGTCGAACAGATTGAGCCTGATGGATTGTATGATGGTCGCTTCGATATTTTCAAACGATGAATAGATGTCGCTATTTCCTGAAAAACCTCTGTTATAACGCAACCGGAAAGTCGGGTAATCGGATCGCACATAATGTTTTCGTCCGTCGCTGATTCTGTAATATAAACGGGGCGTGTATTCTAATCCGATATTTGCAATAATGGCTTCGTGGCCGGGCAATGGTTCATCGTGTCCATGCGGGCGGTTCGGGTTGGGTGTTTTGTTGAACAAGTTGTAAGAAGCGGTATTTTCAAGGTTGTTTCTTCTTTCGTAATTAAACCGGGTGGTCAACCGGAGGCCGTTTGCCAGGTCAATATCGTTTGCGACGGTCAGAAACCGTTTTTGATAAAACATGGCGGTATTTCCGGCATAGAGGATGGATGCTAATGTGTTGCCGAAGCTTCCGGTGCCGGTATTTCCGGCATGGTCGGCTATTGTATTGCCTGTCGAAACGGTAAATCTGCCGTTGCGTAGCGGCGCGTAGCTGAAATTGCCGTCGATTACGTAGTCAATCTCCTTGCGGGCAGTTGTGTAATAGACGGCAGGCGAAATGGAAAACGAGTAGTTCCGGTTGAAGTTGACGCCGGTTTCGATGCGTTGACCGATGCGGAATCCGTCTACAAAATTATAATCCTGAAACGCAGCCAACAGCCCATTATATCGAAAGTAGACTTTTTTGCTCAAATCGATTTTCTCACCAAGCAGGATACGCCCCGCCCATTTTCCGAACGTGCGATTTTTCAATGAATCGGCACTTCTTGTCGCATCGAAAACGGATCTGAGGCTGTCGTGTTGAGAATAACTACGCATTTCTTCGATCCGCAACGGCTGGGTTCGTATGGCCGCCCAGTAGGATGAATCGCGCAAGAGAGCCAAACTGTCGCGGCTGATCCTAATTTTCGAGTTGACCGATAAGCCGTCGCCGCCAATCGTAATCGAACTTGGCGAACGGAGTTCAAGCGATTGCCGTTGTTGTTTGAGTTCGACCGGTTCGACCGTTTGTTCGATGAGTTGCGCCATTTTGTAGGCGTCGCGGTTCGACAGTTTTTCTTTGGCGGCAAGCTCTTCAATTTTTTGCAGGTTTTGCTGCTGTTTTTTTGTCACCGGAGGCTGTTCGGCTACTGCCTGATTCGCGACCGGAGTAGTTTGGGGCTTTGCCGGGGTGGGATGTTCGTTTGTTTCGAGTTGGTTATATTTAACAGATGCATAAAATTGACCGCTTCCTTTGATTCCCAATACACTCATGCCGATATTCACATCGCACGCCGAAGTTAGAAAGGCGCCCGGTTTCACCTCCTGATAGACTAAATTAAGTTGAATGGTGACGCCTGCCTGCGATTGCGTGATGTTTGCTCTTTGGATAGCCCATGTTCCATCCACAACATAGAGGTAGCCGTTGACTAATTGCATGTTATTTTTTCGGGGAATAATCCGGATTTTATAAATCAAATGATCACCTTCCCTGTATGAATCTTCATACCGGAATTGATAGACCGAAAAAGAGCCGGCCCCCATCAGTCCGCCAAATGCTTTTGGATTGTATATGCTTGTCATAAACGCATTTATCGGCAAATTATCTTCGAGATCGAAATCTTCCGGAATCGAAGTGGAAATGGCTACCACCCGTTGTTCGTACTTATCCGGTTGGGTATAGTTCAGTTCATTTTGTGATTCATAGACCATGAGTTTTCCGATCATATTATTGACATTCGGATCTTTTATCTGCCTTTTTATCAGGGCAGGTATTTTATCAACTATAAATGTACCTTTGAAATACACATCAGACTCGAATGACTTCACTTGATGATGATAATAAGGCGCGCGTGCAATCACATTCCGCATGATGCTAAAAGCGGGGTCTTCCTTGCCGGGTGTAACGGATACTTCTTGAAGCAAAAAAGTCTTTTCTTCAAGTTCGATGGATAAAGAAAGTCCTTCCGGTGGTATGGTGACAGTCATGGCCTTTCGTTCAAAACCGAGCGAGGAAATATCGAGTGTGTAGTCGCCTGCGTTTATTTTCAGTTGAAATTCGCCAAGCTCGTCGGCTACGAGACCTTGTGCGATTTCACGAATATAACAAGTCGTATGGGGGATCGGTTGTCCTTTGGCGTCGACGATTTTAACAGTCAGTATTTGCGC
>JAIRJR010000349.1 GCA_031260575.1 Tannerella sp. | reverse complement strand
GGGCGATACGATCCATTGAAAATCACGATTGAAAATACGGATAATGAATCCGCAAAGGTCGGGTTGTTTAATAAAATCTCTGTTTGCCCTTTTTTTAGAAACAAATAAGGATTGTGCTACGTGCGGGCGTACAAATGTGTGTGTGTGTGTGTGTGTGTGTGTGTTTAAAAATATTTTTAACACTGCCAACTATTTGACAATGTTTTTTTGCATTTTTTCGTTTTACATCACACTCTTTTTGCATTTCTTTCTTCTATTTGCGGCACAAATATAGTAAAGATTTATGATTATCAGATTTTTCTTTTATCTTTGAGGCTCGAAAAGTAAATGAATCCATTTTTTCTGACAACGAACAGAAAACCGGTATCAGTCCGTTGGATACAAAATCGGTGTTTGTTTTCGACATTCTCTCTTTTTTTTAAAAGAAAAACGTATATGACAATTAATTATCATTTTCTAAATCACGCCCAAATTGACACCCATTTTTTGAGATATACAATGATTGTCTATGCAATTATATTTTATTAACACACTATTTTTTTGCCATTTATGAATCCTTTTGTGCATTTACACGTTCATACGCAATACTCTCTGTTAGACGGACAAGCATCAATAGATGCTTTAATCGATAAAGCCCAAATTGATGGAATGTGCGCCATGGCAGTTACGGATCATGGCAATATGTACGGCATCAAAGAGTTCTACAATAAGGTGAAAAAGAAAAACAGTAAGTATCTGGGTACCATCACCGATTGCGAACGGGAACAGAAGATATTGAATGATAAAGAATATCCTACACATGAAGAACTCGAACGAATCAAAAAATTGTCGGAAAAAATCGTTGAATACAAGAAAAACATCTTCAAACCGATCCTTGGCTGCGAATGTTATTGTGCCCGATATGGAATGGATAATAAAACCGCTAAAGACGACCTTGGCGGATGGCACCTGATTCTGTTGGCTAAGAACCTGAAAGGATATAAAAACCTGATAAAGATCGTTTCCATTTCCTGGACGGAAGGATTTTACAGAAATCCCCGCATCGACAAAACGTTGTTGGAAAAATACCATGAAGGCTTAATCGTATGTTCGGCTTGTCTGGGAGGCGAAATACCCCAGTTGATTATGAATGGACAAAAAGATAAAGCCGAAGAATCTATTCTATGGTTTAAAAAACGGTTTGGCGATGATTATTATCTTGAACTTCAGCGTCATAAGACAAACAATCCCCATGCTGACCAGACGACTTATCCAAAGCAAGTCGAAGTCAATAAGGTAATAATCGAACTTGCCCGGAAACATTCCGTCAAATTCATTGCTACGAATGATGTGCATTTTGTGAACGAAGACGATGCAGAAGCCCACGATCGTTTAATTTGCCTCAGTACAAGCAAAGATTATGACGATCCGAAGCGTATGCGTTATTCACAGCAGGAATGGATGAAGACGTCGGCCGAAATGAATGTGATTTTTCAGGATATACCCGAAGCGCTCACAAATACGATGGAAATAGCCGACAAAGTGGAGTTTTATTCGATAGATTCCGATGTACTTATGCCGTTTTTCCGGATTGACCCCTCGTTCGGAACCGAAGAAAGTTACCGCAAAAAGTATTCGGAAACGGATTTAATCGATGAATTTGAAGAGAGAAACTATTTTCGCTTGGGAGGATATGATAAAGTAATTCGAATTAAATTAGAGGCAGATTATCTGAATCATCTGACTTTGGAACGCGTACCCGGACGATATGGCAATGAGATTGATACTGAACTGAATGATCGTATTGATTTCGAATTGAACACCGTTAAAATGATGGGATTCCCCGGATACTTCCTGATTGTACAGGATTTGATTGCGGCTGCCCGCAAAATGGGCGTATCCGTCGGACCGGGTCGTGGCTCCGCTGCCGGGTCTGTTGTGGCTTACTGTCTGGGCATTACGGATATAGACCCCATCAAGTACGATTTGCTGTTCGAGCGTTTCCTGAATCCCGACCGAATTTCCTTGCCCGATATTGATATCGATTTTGACGACGACGGCAGAAACAAAGTATTGAAATGGTTGACAGAAAAGTACGGTAAGGAGAAGGTAGCGCATATTATTACATATGGCACCATGGCCGCCAAAATGGCTCTCAAAGATGTCGCCCGGGTAGAAAAATTACCATTAAACGAAGCAAACCGTTTAGCCAAATTAATCCCCGATAAAATTCCGGATCAAAAACTTACCCTTAAAAATGCAATCGAGTTTGTTCCCGAACTTAAAAAAGCAGCCAACAGCAGCAACCTTCAATTGCGAAACACCTTGAAATATGCACAAAAACTTGAAGGGAATGTACGCAATACCAGCATGCATGCTTGCGGAATCATCATCGGACAGCAGGATATTTCGGACATTGTCCCGATCAGTACAACCGACGACAAGGATTCGGATGAAAAAGACGCCAAAGTAATCACAACACAATACGAAGGATCCGTCATTGAAGAAACCGGATTAATCAAAATGGATCTTTTGGGATTAAGAAACCTGTCCATCATCAAAGAAGCCATTGAAAATATCGAACAGACAACCGGGACCTCCATTGATATTAATCACATCAACCTCGACGACCAAAAAACATTCGACCTGTTTTGTCAAGGTAAAACCACCGGTATTTTCCAGTTCGAATCGCCCGGTATGCAAAAATACCTGAAGGAACTGCAACCTTCCAAGTTCGAAGATCTGATTGCCATGAACGCACTTTACAGGCCGGGACCCATGGAATATATCCCGTCATTCATCTCCCGTAAACACAAGAGAGAAAAGATTACCTACGATCTGCCGGTTATGGAACGTTATCTGAAAGATACGTATGGTGTTACGGTCTACCAGGAACAGGTCATGCTTCTTTCCCGGTTGATAGCCAATTTCACGCGAGGAGAAAGCGATACACTCCGCAAAGCGATGGGGAAAAAGATGATAGACCAAATGAGTAAGCTGAAAGAGAAGTTTATCAGTGGCGGTGAACACAATGCCCACCCCAGGCCTATATTGGAAAAAATATGGAAAGACTGGGAACGATTTGCATCCTACGCCTTTAATAAAAGCCATGCGACATGTTACTCATGGATAGCCTACCAGACTGCCTACCTGAAAGCCAACTACCCATCGGAATACATGACTGCCGTTTTAAGCCGGAACCGTTCATACATCAAAGAGATAACAAAAGCGATCGACGAGTGTAAAACAATTGGCATTCAGGTATTAGGGCCTGACATAAATGAGTCGGCGCTGAATTTTAGCATCAACAAAAAGGGTAATATCCGTTTTGGCTTGGGAGCAATCAAAGGAGTCGGCGAAATTGCCGCTGAAAATATCATCAACGAGCGAAAAACCGGAGGATCCTTTAAAGGTATATTCGACTTTATTGAGCGGATCAACTTGTTTGCGTGCAACAAAAAAGTGATTGACTCACTTGCTTTAGCCGGTGCGTTCGACAGCTTCAATATACCACGCGAACCTTTCGTCATACCCAATGAAAAAAATGAATCATTCTCTGAAATCATCATTCGCTATGCGAATAAATATCAAAACGATAAAAAGACTGCGGCTCATTCGCTTTTCGGTGATATGGGGATGATTGAAATCACCAAACCTTCGATACCCAAATGCGCAAAATGGAGCGATCTCGAAAGGTTGAACAAAGAGAAAGAGTTGATCGGGATTTATTTATCGGCGCATCCGTTAGACGAATTCCGCATCATCCTCAATCATGTCTGTAATACCGGAATGGCCGATCTAAATCAAAATAAAGACACATATAAAGGGAAAGAATTACTTATCGGTGGCATAGTCACCGGTTCGCGGGAAGGAACAACCAAGAATGGAAAACCCTATATGATTGTGACGATGGAAGACTTTACGGGAAGTGGTGAGATTCCGCTTTTTGGCGATGATTTCGTCAACTACGGTAAATATGGCAAACCCGGAATCTATTTATTGATAAAGGGCGCTTTCCTCCCCCGCCAGTATAAAGAAACTGAGATTGACTTCAAGATAAAAACCATTCAACTACTTCAGGAGGTCAAAGATCATGTCGTAGAAAAATTGAATATCTCACTTTCAATTCATACTTTAGACGAGCAGACCGTGAATGAATTATCGGTCTTTGTCAGAAATAATCCGGGAAAGACCCAATTGTCTTTTAAAGTAATAGATGGCGAAAATCAAGTGACGCTGAATCTTTTCTCAAGGAACATCCGGATTGAGGTGAAGGAAGATTTTATAGATTTTCTGAACGAAAATGAATCCATCGATTTTGAGATTAACAAATAATTAATACCTTTGGCGTAAAATATAAATCAAAACAATAACAAATTATGGCAAGAATAGTAACGGATGAGAATTTCAACGAGATACTGAACGAAGGGAAACCCGTAGTGCTTGATTTCTGGGCAGAATGGTGCGGCCCCTGTCGAATGGTCGGCCCGATCATCGACGAATTGGCAACCGCCTATGAAGGGCGTGTCATCATCGGCAAAGTAGATGTTGACGACAACAATGACATCGCTGCCCAATTCGGCATTCGAAATATTCCCACTGTTCTGTTTTTCAAAGAACAACAGGTGGTCGACAAACAAGTCGGCGCCGCTCCCAAATCAACCTATATCGAAAAGATAGAGCAATTGCTGCCAAGCTGACTCGGTTTTATAAGTTGTGCAACAGGCACTTGTAATCGGTTTTTATGACGACACAGAAACTCCGGGTGCAGATTGGCGCTTGAATGAATGAGTTTTTTCATTTTTTAATTTTTCCATCTCAATTATATCACCTATTTTTGTCCCCATATTGAACAGGGGTGCCTTACTTTCAGGCTGAGATCATACCCTTACAACCTGATCCGGATAATGCCGGCGTAGGAAGATGTAAGAAATACGATGTCTTTTAACCCCTTTTTTATTTATTTTTTAAAACAAATTACAAAATGAAAAAGGAATTGTTTTTTATGGGACTTGGCGGGCTGATGTCGATCAGTATGCCCGCTATGGCGCAAGAGGTCGATTCGACCCAAGTTTACGAATTGAATGAAATTGTGGTTTCCGCCACACAGGCGCGAAAGGAAACGCCGGTTGCGTTTACCAATCTTTCAGCCAAACAATTAGAAGGTACGAATACGGGACAGTCATTGCCCTACCTGTTCGCCGGCACTCCTTCGCTGACGCTTACGTCTGACGGAGGAAACGGGGTAGGATACGCTACGATGCGTATCCGTGGAACCGATGCAGGACGCATCAACTTTACGATTGACGGAGTTCCGCTCAATGATACCGAAAGCCAGCAAGTGTTTTGGGTCAATATGCCCGATTTTGCTTCATCGGTCAATCAGGTTCAGATTCAGCGAGGCGTCGGTACATCGACCAACGGTTCAGCCGCTTTTGGGGCAACGGTGTCGATGCAGACACAGAAACCGGCGCTACAACCATACGCCGAATTGATTTCATCGGCGGGAGCGTCCGCGACTTTCCTGAATACATTCAAAGGCGGAACCGGCCTACTATGGGATCATTTCGTTTTCGATGCGCGATACTCGAATGTGCAGACTGATGGATATATCGATCGCGCCCGCGTCGATATGAATTCATACTACGCTTCGGCAGCTTATTATAACGGGGGAACCATGCTGAAATTTCAGACGTTCGGCAGCGACGAAGTAAGTTATCAGGCTTGGAACGGTGTCGATGCTTCCATGCTGAAAACGAACCGGACATTTAACAATTGCGGAATGTATGAAGAAGATGGAGTGACGAAATTCTATGACAACCAGACCGATAATTACCGGCAACACCACTATCACCTATTGGGTACGCATCGGTTGAACAACCGCTTGGACATTAACCTGACCTTACATTATACGGATGGAGAAGGTTATTACGAAGACTACAAGGCACGGGCAAGGTATGCTGACTACAAGCTTCCGAATCGTATTGATGGAGACGGAGTGAGTCGAAGCCGGACAGACCTTGTACGGCGCAAATGGCTTCGCAACGATTTTTACGGCGGAATATTCAGGCTGCATTATCACAATGAAAGAATTCAGACGGTTTTAGGCGGCTCGATCAACAACTATACCGGCGACCATTTCGGAAGGGTGATGTGGACAAAAGCGGCAAACAACCTGCCGAAACCCGACTATGAATATTACCGGAACAAGGGAGAGAAACTCGATTACAATGTGTTTGTGAAATCATCGTTCCGCTTTTTGGAATCGTTCAGCGCTTATGTCGATTTGCAATACCGCAGTATTGATTACCAAATCAACGGAAGCGACGACAAAGCAGGCGATAACCTGCATGTCGACAGGCATTATTCGTTCTTCAATCCGAAAGCAGGATTAAGTTACGAACTGAACGGACACCATGCGTACGCCTCGTTTGCGGTGGCTAATCGCGAGCCTAACCGTAAGAATTTCACTGAAAACGGCCCGTTGGAACAACCTGTGCACGAAACGCTGTATAACTGGGAAGCCGGTTACAGCTATTCTACTCCCCGTTTCCATGCAGGGATCAATCTATATTATATGAATTATAAAAATCAATTGATCTTGAATGGAAAAATCAGTGATATCGGTACGCCATTGACCTCAAACATAAAAGACAGCTACCGGGCAGGCATCGAACTAAGCCTTGCAGCTCAACTGTTACCGAGTCTTCGTTGG
>JAIRJR010000344.1 GCA_031260575.1 Tannerella sp. | reverse complement strand
CAGCGGACTGACTGCCGATTGTACGTCATTGGAAATCGGCGACCACGAAGAAAAGAAAGAAAACAAAGTGTATAAGGACTTATTGTATCAGATTCGTCCGGCTTTTGGAGGAAATATCATCGCCACGATTATCAACCCCGAATGTCGTCCGCAAATGGCTACGGTACGCGAAGGGGTGATGAAAAAAGAAATCACGGATGCAAACCACAAAGGCGAAACCGTCAAGCACGAAGTAAACAACTATGTCACTGACGCCGACTTTGTTGTAAACATCATCGACCGTCATATCGAAAAGAGCAAAACCAACATCAAAGGCGCTCCCATCATTGTTTCGGGAGGCTACGGAGTCGGTTCAAAAGAAAACTTCCAACTGCTTTACGATTTGGCGGCTGTAATTGGCGCCGAAGTAGGCGGCTCGCGTGCTGCCGTAGATTCCGGATTTACCGAACATGAGCGTCAAATCGGACAAACAGGCATCACCGTTCGTCCCAAATTATACATCGCCTGTGGCATTTCCGGTCAAATTCAGCACATTGCAGGGATGCAGGAAAGCTCAATCATCATTTCCATCAACAGCGACCCGAAAGCGCCCATCAACGCGATTGCCGATTATGTCATCACCGGAACGATAGAAGATGTTCTTCCCAAGATGATTAAGTATTACAAAAAGAACACAAAGTAGAAGATTATGGCCAATTATTTTTTAGATAATCCGAGTTTCAGGCATCACCTGCATCATCCGTTGATGAAGCAGATAGTGGATATGAAAGAACGGAACTATGCAGATAAGGACAAATATGATTATGCACCCGTTGATTTTGAGGATGCAATGGACAGCTACGAGCGGGTATTGGAAATCGTAGGCGAAATCAGCGCCGAAATCGTTGCCCCGAATGCGGAAAGTGTCGACCACGAAGGCCCTACGCTCCATAACGGACGTGTAACGTATGCAGCGGCAACGCAACAAAACCTGAAAACCGTACAAAAAGCCGGGTTAATGGGTATAGCCATGCCTCGCCGCTACGACGGTCTGAATTTCCCCATTGTTCCTTATATCATGGTTGCCGAATTAGTTGCGCAGGCCGACGCCGGATTCCAAAACCTGTGGGGATTGCAGGATTGCGTCGAAACACTGTATGAATTTGGCAGCGAAGACCAGCACAGTCGTTTTATTCCGCGCGTTTGCGCAGGCGAAACCATGTCGATGGACCTGACCGAGCCGGATGCAGGCTCCGACCTTCAAGCCGTCATGCTGAAAGCAACGTATTCGGAAAAAGACGATTGCTGGTATCTGAATGGCGTAAAACGTTTCATTACCAACGGCGATGCAGATATTCATCTGGTACTTGCCCGTTCGGAAGAAGGGACAACAGACGGTCGCGGACTTTCCATGTTTATCTACGACAAAAGAGACGGAGGCGTAGATGTGCGCCGCATCGAAAATAAGTTAGGTATCAAAGGTTCTGCTACCTGCGAATTGGTCTATAAAAACGCCAGAGCCGAACTTTGCGGCGAACGGAGGCTGGGACTAATCAAATATGTAATGGCTTTGATGAACAATGCCCGCCTGGGCGTCATGTCGCAAGCCACAGGCATCAGCGAAGCCGCCTGCCGCGAAGCATTGGCGTACGCAAAAGAACGGAAGCAATTCGGCAAAGCTATCATCGGATTTCCGGCCATCTATGAAATGCTTGCCCTGATGCGCGCCAAGACGGATGCTTCGCGCGCCTTGCTCTACGAAACAGCCCGCTTTGTCGATATGTATAAAGCTTGGAACCATATTTCCAAAGAACGAAAATTGGAAGCCGGCGAACGGCAGGAATTGAAATTCTATGGCAGGCTTGCCGAGGCGTTTACTCCATTGGGAAAGGGTATGACCAGCGAATTTGCCAACCAGAATGCGTACGACGCCATGCAGATACACGGCGGTTCGGGATTTATGAAGGATTACGCCTGCGAACGCCTGTATCGTGATGCCAGAATCACAAATATTTACGAAGGAACAACGCAGTTACAGGTCGTTGCCGCTATCCGTTATGTGACTACAGGCGCATACCTTGAGCAAATCCGCCGCTACGAAGCCGGTGAATACAAACCGGAATTGGAAGGCCTGAAAAAGAAATTGATAGAGATGACCGGCCTGTATGAGAAGATAGTCGCATCGGTCGTTGAATCAAAAGACAGTGAATACCTTGACTTCCATGCACGCCGTATGGTTGAAGCGGCTGCTCATTGCATTTTCGGTTATCTTCTCTTGCAGGATGCCAATAAAGATGACCTTTTCCGCCGTTCGGCAGAAGTTTACATCGGATATGCACGATCCGAAATCAACAAAATCGAAACATATATCCAAAACTTCGATCGCAATGACTTGAACTATTTTCAAACGACAATGCTGTGCAGGTCATAGTGGGCAGGATAACAAAAAACGCTGGATCAACTTCGGGACTGCAAAATCATTGATTTTTTCAACCGGCGTTTTCAGGTACTTTTTGAGAAAGGAGTTTTCTTTTTGAATTTCCACTTGATAAAATCTGGCATATAGAATCTGATGGGTTAATACATGTTTGACTTCGTCTGTCTGCGATGAAAAGGATATTTCTCCCGTACCGCTAAAAAGATCGTTGAATTCCACCGTCCGGCAAATCTCTTCAAAATTTGTCGAACGGCTTGTTTCTATCAACGGAAACTCGAACAATCCCTGCCAAATGTCTTTGTTTGAACGATGCGACAAATAGGCGCTACCTTCGTAAAATATAAAAAAATAGTTGAAAAACCTCTCGCGTACCTTATTTTTATGTTGTCTGACAGGAAATTGTTGCGGGTTGCCGGATAAAAAGCCCAGACACCTTTTTTTTATGGGGCATATATAACAATCCGGACTACGGGGCACACATTGTAGAGCGCCCAACTCCATCATCGCCTGATTATGTAATCCGGCGTGTTGGGCATCCATCAACAGATAAGCCAACTCCTCGAATATTTTTTTCCCCTTGCCCGTATCAAACGGAACATCAACTGCAAAAAACCGTCCCAACACCCTGTATACATTGCCGTCAATAACCGGATAAGGTTGGTTCCATGCAAGCGATACGATCGCCGCTGCGGTATATTTTCCAATGCCTTTCAGCGATAAAACATCATCGTATCGTCGGGGAAAGACACCTCCAAAATTCAACTGTATGCTTTTTGCCGCTTCGTGCAAGTTGCGCGCCCGCGAATAGTAACCCAAGCCTTGCCAATATTTCAACACTTCTTCCTGTCCGGCTTCCGCAAGGCTCCGGATATCGGGAAATCGCCCGATGAAACGCGAATAATAGGCTAATCCCTGAACTACGCGCGTTTGTTGAAGAATAATTTCCGAAATCCATATCTTATATGGGTCATTTACGTTTCGCCAGGGTAAATCCCGCTTATTTTTTTCAAACCAAGCTACAATCGCCCTACTATCCTGATAATCAATTTTATTGCTACACATTTATTCTCTTTTTGGGACTTTTTTTTGCAAACATACACATATCTTTTTAAAAAAAAAGCAAAAAAAAAATTTTTTTTTGAAAAAAATTGTTCTATGTCAAATAAATACATTATATTTGCATGCCAAAAAATCGAATTTTTTATTTATTTAAAATATTTATTGACATGACAAAAGCAGATATTGTGAGCGAAATTGCGAGAAGTACAGGTATCGACAGAAGTACTGTATTGGCAAGTATTGAATCATTTATGAGTGTGGTAAAGAATGCTTTATCAGAAGGTGAAAACGTGTATCTCAGGGGTTTTGGTAGTTTTATTATTAAGACAAGGGCTCAAAAAATAGCTCGTAACATTTCTAAAAACACCACCATTGTTATTCCGGAACACAACATTCCAGCTTTCAAGCCGGCAAAAGTCTTCTTAAATAGCGTGGCTAAATAAGAAGTAAGCGTTTAATTATTAAATTATTAAAAACAGATGCCAAGCGGAAAGAAAAGGAAAAGACACAAAATGGCTACGCACAAGCGTAAAAAAAGACTTAAAAAGAATCGACATAAAAAGAAATAAGTCTTTTAAAGAAAAATGATTATGAAGAACAAGCTTAAATAATTGAATTAAGTTTGTTCTTCCTTTTTGGGTTAGAGAAATCATAAAAAACAACCTGTTGTGGTAAGTGAAATTGTTGTAGATGTAAAGCCGAAAGACATATCGATTGCGGTAATGGAAGACAAAAGTCTTGTCGAACTTCAAAAAGAAGCTCGCTGTGATACTTTTGCCATTGGTAACATTTACTTGGGAAAAGTAAGAAAGATCATGCCGGGCCTTAATTCGGCGTTTATTGACATTGGTTGTCGAAAAGACGCCTTCTTGCATTACCAGGATTTAGGCTCGCAATTCAACACCCAACAAGGCTATCTCAAACAAATTCAAAAAAGCAACAAAAAGAAAATTTCCTTTTCAAAGATACAATTTGTCAAAGAATCAGAGAAAGAGGGAAGTATCGGCGATTTATTGACTGTTGGACAGGATATACTTGTTCAAATAGTCAAAGAGCCTATTTCGACCAAAGGTCCCCGTTTGACTGCGGAGATTTCAATGGCGGGACGTTTTTTAGTATTAATGCCTTTTGCCGACAAAATTTCCATCTCAACCAAGATCAAGTCGAATGAAGAACGCGCCCGTCTGCGACAATTGATACAAAGCGTTAAACCCAAACATTTCAGTGTGATTGTCAGAACATCTGCCGAAACAAAACGGGTGGCTGAATTAGATAGTGAGTTGAGGATACTCGTCAAACACTGGGAAGAAACCTTAAATAAAATCATTAAAGTCAAAGCGCCGACGGTCATTTATGAAGAATCAGCCCGCATAGAGGCGATCTTGCGTGATTATTTCAATGAGACGTTTGAAAATATTCACGTAAACGACAAGGATGTCTATAACAGTATCTTAGAGTATGTAAGTGTAATTGCTCCCGCCAAAAAAGACATCGTAAAACTATATGACGATGAATTGCCCATATTTGACCATTTTGGGATAACCAAACAGATGAAATCGCTCTTCGCGCGTACGGTGACACTCAAAGGCGGCGCTTATATGATTATTGAGCATACGGAGGCGATGCATGTGATTGATGTCAATAGCGGAAACAGGACGAAGGGAAGTACCGAACAGGAAACAACGGCGCTTGAGGTAAATTCAAATGCGGTGAACGAAATAGCCCGTCAGTTGCGTTTACGGGATATGGGTGGAATCATTGTCATTGATTTCATTGACATGCATGAAGCATCCCACCGGCTAGCGCTTTATGAACAGATGTCTAATGTCATGCTTAACGACCGTGCCAAGCACAATATCCTGCCTCTGAGCAAGTTTTGTCTGATGCAAATTACCCGACAACGTGTGCGCCAAATCCTCGCTATCCAAACTTCCGAGAAATGCCCGACGTGTTTAGGCACCGGGAAAATACAATCCTCACTCTTATTTACAGATAATTTAGAAAGGAAAATAGACAGTCTGGCGAATAAACATCACATCAAAAAGTTTTCATTACATGTCCATCCATTTGTCGCTTCATTTCTCAATAAAGGGATTATATCTCTGCGATTGAAGTGGATCATGAGATTTTCGTTACGCTTGAAAGTTATTCCCGACCAAAGTTTGGCTTTTTTGGAGTACAAATTTTTCGACCCTCACAGGAATGAAATAGAAATACCCGAAGAAAAGGAGTGATTTAAACAATCGCATCCGAAAAATACGATTTGGGTAAAGGACGGCAATTGTATTGAGATGCCATGGTTTCACCATAACCTCCGGCTGAGCGTAAAGCAATCAAGTCATTCCGCCTGACCTTGTTGAGTTCCACATCTTTGCCAAAAATATCCGACGATTCGCAGATCGGCCCGACTACATCGTACACCTCGACATCTTCGTCGGAAGTTATGTTTTCCATCCTGTGATAGGCATCATACATTGCCGGTCGGATCAGTTCAGTAAATCCGGCGTCTAATATCGCAAACTTTTTCACTTCTCCTTCCTTGACATAGAGCGCTTTCGAAATCAAGGCGCCACATTGTCCTACAATCGACCGACCAAGCTCAAAATGAACCTGCTGCCCGTCACGTTGCCTGACGAGTTTATGAAAAACAGCAAAATAGTTTTCAAAATCGGGGATGGAAATATGGTTAGGATGATAATAATCAATACCCAAACCTCCTCCGAAATTGATATGTTGCAAGACAATGCCTTTCGCTTCCAAATCGTCTTGTATTTCATTGAAACAGATACATAAGTGTTGGAAAGCAGACAGATCGGTAATCTGTGAGCCAATGTGAAAATGAATGCCGGTAAAGCGGACATTTTTCATATTCGAAAGTTCGTCGAATAATAACGGTAACATACCGGTATTGATTCCGAATTTGTTTTCCGTCAAGCCGGTAGTAATTTTAACATGCGTATGGGCATCCACATTTGGATTGACACGGAAAGCAATCGTTGCCGTTTTTCCTTTGGCGGCTGCAAGGTCGTTTAGGATACGCAATTCAGGTAAGGATTCGACATTGAAACAGGCGATATGGTTATCCAGTCCCAAATTGATTTCCCAATCGGCTTTTCCGACTCCCGCAAATACAATCTTCCCGGCAGGAAATCCTGCATCTAAGGCAGCTTTTATTTCACCGCCGCTCACACAATCAGCGCCTAATCCGTTTTCAGCAATGATCTTGAGGATACGGGGATTGGCATTGGCTTTGATGGCATAATGGCAATGATACCCGTATTTGCATAATTCAGAGCGAACGATTTGTAATGTTTTCTGCAACAAATCAATATCGTAATAGTAGAATGGCGTATCCAAATCCTTGAATGGTTCGACGGGAAAAGTTCCTTTTATCATGGTTGATTATTAAATAATTGATCACTCAAGGCTTGGAGCGCTTTTTTCTTATCAGAGGTTTTAATCAACAGCGACACATTATAGTTGCTCCCTCCAAAAGAAATCATACGCACAGGGATGTCTTTCATTGCTTCAATGATTTGTACAGCGAATCCCACATTTTCCCATTTCATATCCCCGACAACACAAATGATCATCATGTCGCGGTCGATCGTAACAGCGCCATATCTTTTCAAACCTGCAATGATATGATCTAAATTCCTGTTATTATCAATTGTAAGCGAAACACCCACTTCCGAAGTCGTAACCATATCAACCGGCGTATGATATTTCTCAAATATCTCGAAAATCTTGCGCAGGAAGCCGGTTGCCAACAACATTCTCCCACTTTTGATTTTTATGGCGGTGATGTTTTCTTTTGCAGCCACCGCTTTGATTTTTCCTTGTTCCGTTTCGTTCGAAATGGTGGTGCCGGGTGCATCGGGCTGCATGGTATTCAACAGCCGGACGGGTATATTATTCAGTTTGGCAGGTAAAATACAGGTCGGGTGCAGGATTTTCGCTCCGAAATACGCCAATTCGGCCGCTTCATCAAAACTCAACTGTCTCACAGGAGCGGTTTTATCAATTATTCGCGGATCGTTATTGTGCATTCCGTCAATGTCTGTCCATATCTGAATTTCCCCGGCTTGAACGGCGGCTCCGACAAGCGAAGCCGTATAGTCGCTACCCCCGCGTTCGAGGTTATCGATTTCACCGTTTGCATTACGGCAGATATATCCTTGGGTAATATACAAGTCGGCTCCCTCATTATTTTTCAACAATTCAAGCAGTTTTTCTTTGATATGTACAGTGTCAGGCTCTGCATTTTTATCTGTCCGCATATAATCCAATGCCGGTAGTAATACCGATTTCACCCCCGTCTCGAGCAAATAATAATGCATCATATGGGTTGAAAACAGTTCGCCTTGCGCCAGGATTTCTTTTTCTTCGAACTGTGTAAACATATCCTTGACGCATGAACGGATGTGATTGAATTGAAGGTTGATAGCCTCTTGCGCTTTCCGTTTAAATGTTTCGGTACGATATAGCTCTTCGATAACTCCCAGATATTTAGCTGATAATTTGCTTATTAATTCCGTTGCCCCTTCTTGATTTTTTTTGTACAGATAATCTGAAATTTCGACCAACGAATTTGTCGTACCCGACATAGCAGATAATACGACAATTTTGGGAGTGCCGTCGCTGATAAATGCGGCAATATCTTTCATTCGTTGCGCCGACCCGACGGAAGTTCCGCCAAATTTTAAAACCTTCATCTTATTATTTAAATTAATTGTTTTGTATTGAACCCCATATCATACAAACATGATTTCTCGCATTTGACTACCCGAGCCGGAAAGTTGTCTACAATCGTATAATTATGGGTAGACATGATGACCGCTTTCCCGTTTTTACAAATTTCGTGCAGCAATTGAACAATTTGCATACTTGTTTCCGGGTCTAAATTTCCGGTAGGTTCGTCTGCAAGAATCAATTTCGGCTCATTGAGTAGCGAACGGGCAATCACGACACGCTGCTGCTCGCCTCCCGACAGTTCGTGAGGCATCTTATATCCTTTGTTGTGCATTCCGACTTGCTCCAGGACATCTTCGATGCGTTGTGTTATGGCATCTTTTTGAGTCCAGCCGGTCGCTTTCAGAACAAATTCCAGATTTTTCGTTACGGAACGGTCTATCAACAGTTGAAAGTCCTGAAAAACAATTCCTAATTTTCGCCTTAAAAAAGGAATGTCTTTCATTTTCATCTTACGAAGGTCATAACCCATTACGGTGGCCTTTCCTTCCGTGATCGGGATTTCACAATAGAGTGATTTGAGCAGGCTGCTTTTGCCTGAGCCTACTTTGCCGATTACGTAAACAAATTCGCCGTTACGAAGCGTCAACGATGCGTTTCGTAAGACAATATTCTCATCTAAGCAAATCGTAACTTCTTCTAAATGAAGTAATTCTTCGTCTGTCATCCGATCCTTTATTTCAGTTTATCAATGGGTTTTACCCCCTTTTTATTC
>JAIRJR010000034.1 GCA_031260575.1 Tannerella sp. | reverse complement strand
AAAAACGCTGCAAAGGTAAAACTTTTTCCTATATTATCAGTTACGGTGAGTTGAATAAGTGAAAAAAACTTTAGTCATTGATAATATACTTCGGCCATGCGATGTACAAGTTTTGAACGCTTTCAATTATCCCAGAATGGATTATACATCACTACCCTGTCGTTATTGGCAAATCCGATATAAATCCGGTTTTTAATTGTGTACATGAACGCGATGTCCCAATTGTAACTTGAGGGCAAGTCGGATTTTCGTTTCCATTCCCGGGTGACAGGATTATATTCAAATAGGGTGTATCTATTAACTGCCGGTTTATCAATCACATAAATCTTATTGTTGAAAACTGTGCCGGCTATGATATTTCCACTTAAACTCAATTCGACAGGTTCGGGAGTCCACGAATCAAATCCCCCGCCCGCTTTCCATAATTGTTTATATCCTACGCCTGATGTATTCTTCCCTAATCCTGCATATACACTATTCCCGATTGTAGCGGCAAATCCTCCATATTGATTAACCGGAAAGTCGGCTTTTTGCGACCAGGAATCCAAATTTACATGATATACCCAGACTTCATTTTTGGCTGTATCTTTCATCCCACCTACATAAACGACTTCATTACCCAATGAGCTACCCGTCCTGGAGTGGGCAGGAGGCGGTCCCACAGTCCGGGGATACCAAAAATTATCCGAAGTATGAACATAAAAACTATCCACTACATTCGAACCGCTGTCCATACCGCCTAAAACATAAGCTCTTGTGCTATGTACGGCAACCGATAACCATTTCATTTGTCCTACTTTATAAGAATGTAATTCCCCCCAAACATATGAAGATATGTTTGGATTATATCTAAACAATTTATCAGTAAGCGAATAACCCATATCGCCACCCAATAAATAGCCTATATCTCCTATCGTAAAGTAAGCCGGAGAACCTTCAACCCTGTATCCTCCGGTAAAACTTACTGATTCCTGTGTAAAAATCTGAGGCGTCAATATAGTCATTGTATTTGTTCCGGTGGTAACAATACCATTTCCATTGACAGCAAAGGCGCGAACATAATACGTAGTTCCCCCTCGTAAACCGGTGATATTGTCGGAAGAAAATTCGTACGGTACGTTGGTGACCGGCGGTGAAGGGTGAAATTCCCATTTTTCGTCCGAATTACCGGGAAATGGATTGTTGGGTGAATAAAAGAATCCTACGCTGACCACATTACTTTCGCCCACATGGTCTACCCTACCTTTAAATACAACTGCTTCATTATTTATAATTTCAGGAATAAGTGTAACTACTGTCGGCATATTGTCGGTGGTCGTGAATCGTTGTGGCGTATTATACCCGGTTCCGAACTCGTTTGTGGCAAATGCACGTACATAATAGTCCTGTTTCGGCAATAAGGGCAGTATTGTTCCGGTTATGAATCCGATACCATCGCCACTGAATGTAACCAATATTGTGTCATTATCGATTTCAGGATTGGGCATCGTACCCCAACAAAAACCCATCCCGGTGATCGGAGCATCACCGATACTGAGAAGTTCGGCTTTTACGACAGCTTTATTCGATGCGGGCGCTACGATCATGACTTCACTCAGTTCAGGCATACCTGATTTCGTTTTCAGATGCATTGTATCACCCAAAAATATTCCAAATCCATTCTTAACATATGCCTGAATATCATAATCGGTCGAAGGTTTTAAGTTTGTCAACTTACATTCGAATGAGTCTATTTTTATGGTTCCGATTATAGAGTCTTTAGGAGTCTTTTTGTCTGATTGCCAATAATATATTCCACATTCTTTGATATCACCTTCTCCCGTTGATGAAATTCTACCACCTACTCGCGCTTCTGTGGCATTGGTGAATTCATGTTTGATAAATGTTTCGATAGAACCTAATCCGTCATTTGTTACTGTTGAATCTGTTTTACCATAATTCGTGCCGGCCTTGTTCGTGGCATATAAACGGAAATAATACCGGGTACTATTCTGTAAACCATCAATAACCAATTTGATAGAATCACCGGTATCCGTAATGGATTTAAACGGATTTTTCGATATATCCAAAGGTAGACTTGTTCCCCAACACACGCCTTTATCTGTCACAGGATATCCTTTGGATTCAACTACTTCGCCTTTTATCGTAATCGTGGTCGCCGTCTGACTGACACGTACGATGTCACTAAGTACCGGGATTCCGGCATTGGTAACGATATCATCACGTACGTTAGCGTCTTCAATACAGGCAGTTAATGAACCCAATAACAAAAAGAACAATATGAATATCTTATGTTTGCCGTATTTCATTTTATCTAATTTTTAAAAGATAACCCCCACGCCAATGGTGGGATAAATATATTTAAAACTCAATAAACTCCCCCCGATTGTCCCATAAAACTTTCCGGAAAAAATATAGGTTCCGTCCAAATCAATCGTAATACCGTTTATGGAACTTTTGTCATCTTTGACCCAGCCCGAAGGCGGTATATCAGATCCTTTATCATTCACATGAATAAATTCTCTTGTATACTTGCGATCCCAATATCCAACACCGGCCGAAACATGGATAGCGGGAAGCGCTTTATACATGATTCCAACCGATCCCATCAGGCAAGATTCTTTGACATTACCGGTTACACGATACATTGTATTCTCGGCATCAAGTTGTCTTATTCTCAATACATTTTGTTCGCCGGATTGCCTGATTACTTCACCATTATATTGTGTGTCTTGAAATATCAGATTTGAATGGAAACGGACATACCACCCGATCGACTTTCCCATGCCACCAACCTGAACTCCAACCGGCGCTATCATGGAAGCATGATACCCAACCCAAAATTGCATTCTGTCTTTGGGAATCGGGGGAGGTATTACAACGGTTACCGGAGTGCGAAGCTGATCCAACTGTTCTTTTAAATTATTGGCAGCAGCCTCATTCTTCTGTACTCCAATTCCCACCGAATAATAATCGATTAATTTCTTGATAGCAAGTGTATCACGATTGGACATTGCTTGATTGTTCAGACAAGTGAAACACCTGCCCATCACCACCCGCATGGATATTTGCATGGCGGGTTCAGCCATATAGATAGACGTCAATTGATCAATACTGTATCGATCGCAATTGGAAACGCCTTCTTCATACCAAAGCAAAGCTGTCCGGTAATCTTTGATTTTGAACGCCTCATCACCTTTCCGGTTATATTCCGTTTGTGCTTGCGCATTCACCCAAAAAGGCAACAACATCAGACAAAATATGGTCAAATTTCTCATTTTCTATTTAATTAGTAATCAGGCCTTCCCTCCGCTACTCTTCTCCCATTGATATCATATATATCATAAAGATGGTCTTCGGTTTCAAAAGCTCTATCGTTATTCGAACAACGGTTTGCACCCAGATATCGACAATCTATAATTTCATTTCCGTTATTGTCTATCGCTCCCCAGCGTGCGTTTGACTTCTTGACGACAATTGTCAAATTCCCAAAAGTTTGTTTCGCATCAAAAGCAGATTTACGTATGTTGATCATCGCTTTTTCTTCTTCATCTTCTAAATCAAGCAACAAACGAAGTATTTCTTCATTCGTTTTCAGCTCTTTCGCTTTTTCAAAATCCGTTCTTGCTTCAGCGAAGTTATTTTGTTCCATTTTCGCCTTTCCGCTCACTAACAGCGAATTGTATTCTGCATCAACCATTTCCTGAGTGGGAGTATTGAGTATATTTACCGGCGTAGTCGTTGTATTTTCCGGCTCTGTTTTTGCATTGATCGGCTCGTTCGTTTCCGGCCTTACTGATTCGATCGGTGGAGGATTGGCAATGACGACACTTGTACTGTCGCCGTTTGGTAGATTGGAATCGCTTGCCTGATTGCTTGTTGTGTCGGAAACAGGTTCGGAAGTCCCTGTAAAACTCGTAAAGAAATCTGCTATCAGATTTGCTCCGTGCGACTTGCCTGTATTCGCAATATAAAAAATTCCGCCTCCCACTAAAAGTAACAATAAAATCAACAGCGCCACCAAAAATCTCCTTTTTCTTTTTTTCTTTTGAATGGGGATACTTAAATTGTCGGATTGGCGTGCGATTGTTTGTTCTTCATCGACCGGCTGCGAATTGTTTGAATCCGTCATCAATTCCGTCTCTTCTTTATTACCGTTTTTCGATTGATAATCCGGTTCTTCAATCAATGGATTCGATGTTTCTTCGAAATATGACGGTATATCCATTTCATTGATCATCGCTTGAACGGATTGGTACCGGTCGATCGGATTCAACTGCAATGCCATCAGGATAACGGTTTCGGTCTTTTTAGATATATCCTTGTTGATTTCCGAGGGTTTGATAAGCGGCTTTGCAACACGTAAGATTGATTCGGTGGGAATTTCTCCGGTAAGCAAGTTATACATGGTGGCTCCCAGCGAATAGATATCCGGACAAGGCGAAAAATTCAGTGTTCCCTCATTATCATATTGTTCGATCGGAGCGAAACCTTTTGAAACGGTCAGCATGGTTGTGCTTGTTTCTTGCTGTTCAATATCATAACGCTTACTTACCCCAAAATCTATCAGGCGGGCATTGTTCTTTCTATCGATCAGGATATTACTCGGTTTAATATCCAAATGCAGGATACTTTTCCGATGTACAAAATCCAATGCCTGAGCAATCTGCGCAATATACCGTAATACCTGCTTTTCAGGCAAAACTCCTTCTACATCGAGCATATATTTCAGCGAACAGCCTGCTATATGTTCCATAGCTATGTAGGCTGTATTGTTTTCTTCAAAGACCTCCAATACATTAACGATATGGGGATGGTGAACATCGGAAAGGATTTTCGCTTCTTTGATCAATTTTTCCTTAAATTTATGGAAAAGGAGTTTGCCTGTTTCAGAATGAACCAGTACATTGGATGAGTTTTCATCCCGATAGCAATAGTCTTTGAAAAAATATTCTTTGATACAAACCGGCACATCGGTTTTTACCGTACCCAGATTGCCTTTCACTTCCGTATGCCAGACTCCAAGGTATGTAATGCCGAACCCACCTTGACCGATTACTTTAGTCAATTGATATTTAGCATTCTGCAGATTATGTCCTTCCGATAAGTTCATAACTACGATTCGTAATTTTTTTTACAAATGCAAAGGTAGAAAATTATGTGAAAATATAGAAGAAAGAAGCAAGAATTTGACGATAATTATTAGATTTTTGCAAATTTTGTATTGGAATGATATAAAAGGAATAATTATCGCGGGATTTTACGTAGCAAATATCTACGATCGAATTTTTGATGCCTTCCGTCGTTTTATTTCCTGCAAACATCCGGGATAGGGTATCATTCATGATACAATCCGTCACACCGTCCGTGCACATAAAAAAATAATCATCCGGCTGGATATCCGTTAATTGAACGACATCTGCCGTAACCGGATATATGGATTCTTGAATAGCGCGTGTTATGATATTTTTTCGGGGATGATAAAATGCTTCTTCGGGGGTTAATATACCGGATTTCTCCCATGAATTGACTAATGAATGGTCGCTTGTTTGAAAAACAAGTTGTCCATTGCGAAACTGATAAACGCGGCTATCGCCGATATGTGCAACTGTGACACCTGATTGACCGATGTATACCAAAGTCATCGTAGTCGACATGCCTTTGGCTTCGGGGTTGGCGCAAATATATTCATCAAAGCGTGTTTGGGTATATTGAACGGCTTTATTGATGAAATCTCCGGATGGTTCTCCTTCGTTGAAAGTAGAAAAATATGTATAAATCGATTCGCAAGCCAATGAACTGGCTATTTCGCCCTTTTCTGATCCACCCACCCCATCACATACAATAAACAAGTTTTGATCCATATCGGCCAACTCCGATAACGGATAGACACAATCCTCGTTATTTAGCCTTGGGCCTCTTTCGCTAATGGATACCGGTTTTCCTATGGTGATGTTCATTGTAAAATCTTTAGTTTAAATTGAATCGAAGCAGGGTATGCCCGATTTTGATTATATCATTGTCCTGCAATACCACTTCCTCGTCTTCCTCCAAACATCTATTGTTATAGATCGTCCGGTTTTTACTGCGACAATCCGAAAGACAATGCAATAACCCTCCTTGTGAATCTTTTTTGACGTTGACCTGAAAATGATTCCTGCTTATCATCTTGTCTCCTGTCTCAATGCGGATGGAAGCATTCGAGATGGAAGCTTTTCTTCCAACGATATATTGTCCTTCGCGCAAATGAAAGATTTGTTCTTTGGTTTTCTGATCAGGAAAAACGGTCAATTTTCCTCCTTCTTTCACGGAAGGTTGGAAAACGACCGTGTCAGTCTCTCCCTGAAGATGCTCCCTGATATTTTCAAGTAACGACAGCGGTACATCATGCTTACATTTCGGGCATTTAAAAAAGTTGAGTCCTTTTGGGACTTTTTTTTCATCAACTTTTAAACCAACCTGACAATGCGGGCATTTGACCGGAATCATACAATGAATGTAACATCAGAGTCATCCATGCCGGAAAAAATGTCGATGATATCCATATCGGATGCAATCTCCACATCGTCCGATAGCGTGATAAAATCCATTCCTTGATAGCTGTCATCCAATGTCACAAAACTTGAGTTAAAGCTATCGTCAAGGTCAATAACCACCACATCATGGTTTATTGTAACAAATTCATCCATACAATTTACTTTTTTCTGTTATTAATTTCCGGCAAAGATAAGAAGAATCTTTCCATCTCTTATCATGCTTTTTCTTCTAACGTACAAAACCATAGGAATATTGTACAAAATGCCGCTTTTGAACAACAGAAGATTATTTCCCGATCCATTTTGCCCGGCATGAGGCGACCGGACATTGTTTTTTGTTTACCAACGATTCCCAGGGAACTTCGCCCATGAAGGTACCGCACTTGGGACAGACATAGTCTATTTTGAATTTATTGGAAATATTCTGTAAGAGTTTGGGTATCCTTGCCGACTGCTTGGCGCCAAAATAAATACCGATGGTAGGTATACAAATAGCTAACAGAATGCTGATTACAATGATACCGTTATTACCGTCAGCTCCTTTGCGAAAAAAACTAAATACCAACCCCGCAACAGCAACCAAAGCAAAAGGCAGAGATTGAAACAATCTTGTTTTGAACTGGTTGGAAGATTGAATGCGTATTTTTTCTTTTATATAATCATCATAAACCGATTTTAAAGCTGCAAATTCATCGCTATAATCATTGTCAAATTTGAGCGCTTCCTTTACATTTAATATATATTGGTTTCCTAATTTGATCACATCGGATGGCGAGATTTTTTTCTTGATAATCCGGCTACCGTTCACAAATGTCCCGTTTGTAGAATCCAAATCCTCAATGAAAAGATTACCGGTATCGTCGCGATCCAATCTGGCATGATAACGGCTCACGTAAACATCGTCGGATATATAATCATTGTCTTCTGCTTTTCCTATTTTTATGATCATAGTTTTTTAGTGTGTCTATACCGCACTCCGATTATTGATTGGTTTTTTCAGGTTTCATTCCTTCCTGTTCGAGGGTCTCTTTCAATACTTTTAGAGGTTCTTTCGGTACGATCAATTCACGTGGTTTACTACCCGGAGGGAGCATCAACAATTTTTGTCTCGGCAAATTGATCTGTAAAATATACTTTTTATTGATGATAAAGCTTTTGCCGACTCTAATCAACATTGATTTGGAATCAAGTATTTGGTTTTCAAGCATTTCTTCTATTTTTCCAAGGTTAATGGCAAAAGTAAATTGAATTCCTTCGGTTAACATCAATTTCGTATAGTTCCTGTCAGCTTCCAAATAGAGAATATCGTTGATCTTGATGCGCAAAAATTCATCTCTTGTCTTAATAATCAAATATCTATCCATTCACTTTTAATTATTTCGGTCTTTCAACGTATGCAAAGGTATACTTTTTTTTGAATTCACAGCAAAAGTCATAAAAAAATATAGAGACGGAATATAATCCGCCTCTATATGCTATCCGCTCGTTAGGAAACGAGTGGGAAATAAAAACTGTTTATCCTCTGATTGCGGCTTGTGCTGCAGCCAGACGCGCAACCGGAACACGGAACGGAGAACACGAAACGTAGGTAAAGCCTGCTTTGTAGAAAAAACCTACGGAAGCAGGATCGCCGCCATGCTCGCCACAAACGCCGATTTTCAATTTCGGATCGGTTTTGCGACCGCGTTCAACTCCAATTTTCACCAATTCGCCTACGCCTTCCTGATCCAAGGTATTGAACGGGTCGGCCGGGATAATTTTTTCATCTGTATACGTGCCAACGATCACATTGACATCATCGCGTGAAAATCCAAACGTCATCTGGGTCAAGTCGTTTGTTCCGAAAGAGAAGAATTGAGCTACTTCCGCTACTTTGTCGGCTACCAACGTAGCACGCGGTATTTCCATCATTGTACCATACAGGTAATCGATTTTTACACCAAATTTTGCTTCAACTTCAGCTTGAACCCTGTCGGCAATTGCTTTTTGATGTTCGAGTTCTTTTACATTGATAATCAATGGAACCATGATTTCCAAAATCGGATTCTTCCCTTCTACCATCAATTCGGCTGTTGCCTCAAACAATGCGCGGAACTGCATTTCGGTAACTTCGGGATATACGATACCCAACCGGACGCCACGAAGCCCCATCATCGGATTGACTTCATGAAGGGCATCGATGCGACGTTTGATTTCTTCAAAAGACATTCCTTTTTCTGCAGCCAACTCACTTTGTTTGTCTTCGGTTTGCGGAACAAATTCATGCAACGGAGGATCCATCAAACGGAAGGTAAGCGGCTTGCCATCCATTACGGCTAATGTTCCCTTGGCTGCCTCGCGTACAAACGGTTCCAACTCATCCAAAGCGGCGACTCTTTCTGCTACCGAAGTGGCTAAAATCATATTGCGTAATTTTGCCAAAGGCGCTTCACTGTTTTTCCCGTAAAACATGTGTTCGATACGGAACAGGCCGATGCCCTCCGCACCAAAGTTGAGTGCATTTTGTGCATCTTCCGGGGTATCGGCATTGGTACGTACGCCCATGGTGCGATATCTATCAGCAACAGTCATAAATTCCTGGAAGCGTGGATTTTCTGTTGCATCAACCATTTGTATCGCTTCACCATAGATCCATCCTTTTGTGCCATTCAAACTCAATACGTCACCTTCTTTATAGGTAACGCCGTTGATTGAGATTTCATTGGCTTCGAGATTGATATGGACTGCTTCACAACCAACGATACAGCATTTACCCCATCCGCGTGCAACCAATGCAGCATGTGAAGTCATCCCGCCGCGTGCAGTTAAAATTCCCTCTGCTGCGCGCATTCCTTCCACATCTTCCGGATTGGTTTCTTCACGAACCAAAAGACAGGCTTTGTGTTGTTTACCGTATTCGATCGCCTTTTCGCTGGTCAGCGCAATGATGCCCACGGCTCCACCCGGTCCTGCCGGCAAACCTTTTGCAATTACAGTACGTTTCTTTTCATCGGCAGCATCTAAAATCGGATGCAAAAGTTCATCCAATTGTTCGGGAGCCAACCTCATCACCACTTCTTTATCGCTGATCAAACCTTCATGAAGCATATCCAAGGCCATATTCAAAGCGGCGGCGCCGGTGCGCTTGCCAACGCGGCATTGCAGCATAAACAATTTGCCTTCCTGAATCGTGAACTCAATATCAAGCATATCCCGATAGTTCTTTTCCAAGATCAGACGGATATTATCCAATTCTGCGTATGTTTCAGGCATTAACTCGCACATTGACTTTAAGTGCTTGTTTTGATCGTTCTTGGTTGCATCGTTCAAAGGGCTTGGGGTACGGATACCTGCAACCACATCTTCTCCTTGTGCATTAATCAACCATTCACCATAGAATTGATTTTCACCGGTTGCCGGATTACGTGTAAATGCAACGCCGGTAGCCGAACTTTCGCCCATATTTCCAAACACCATAGCCTGAACATTGACTGCAGTTCCCCATTCATCGGGTATGCCTTCGATGCGGCGGTATGAAATCGCTTTTTTACCGTTCCAACTTTTGAAAACCGCTTTGATTCCACCTTCCAATTGAGCTCTGGAGTCGTCCGGAAAATCAGTGCCAAGGGCTTCTTTTATTTTCGCTTTGAACGCATTAGCCAATGCCAACAATTCATCAGCCGTTACATCGGTATCGGATTTGTATCCTTTTTCTTTTTTAAATTCGTCAAACATTTCGTCCAACAACTTGCGAATGCCTTTTCCTTCTGCAGGTTCCAATCCTTCAGCTTTTTCCATGACCACATCGGCATACATCATAATCAGACGACGATAGGAATCATATACGAAACGCGGATTATTGGTCTTTTTGATCAGTCCGGGAAGGGTTTTGGAGCTTAAACCGATATTTAAGACCGTATCCATCATACCCGGCATTGAACTGCGCGCTCCGGAACGACAAGAGATAAGTAGCGGATTATCAGGGTCGTCATATTTCAGCCCCATCACATTTTCCACTTTCTCCATTGCTTTCCATACCTCCGGCATCAAAGCGGCAGGTAGTTGACAATCGTTTTCATAATACTCCGTACAACACTCGGTCGTAATCGTCAAACCTGCAGGAACAGGTAATCCCAACAAACACATTTCGGCAAGGTTAGCGCCTTTGCCTCCCAACAAATTTTTCATGTCGGCTTTTCCTTCGGCTGTCTTCCCGCCAAAAAAATAAACTCTTTTAATATCCATAAAAATATCGTTAAATTAATATAATATTGTGTAATATAAATTTTGAAGTTGCAAATATAGCGCTTTATTTAGCAATCGCAAGTGATTTTTGACAATTTAAGTTTTTTTATACAATCATAAGATTTCCATCTTTTCGAACTTTTTGTTATTTTTGCAGCGAGTAATTCTAAAATCAATCATATTGGTAAATCGAAAAAAAACGTTGCCTCTATTGGAAAAGGTAGAAATTACCGATATTGCGGCGGAAGGAAAAGCGATTGCAAGGGTCAATGAGATGGTCGTTTTTGTGCCCTTTACTGCTCCGGGTGATATTGTAGATATTCAATTGATACGCAAAAAGAACAATTATGCCGAAGGTGAAGCGGTGGCTTTTCACCGGTTTTCGCCTGTCCGGTCAGAACCTTTTTGCGAGCATTTCGGGATATGCGGCGGATGCAAGTGGCAGCATCTGCCCTACGACGAACAACTTCGTCACAAACAAAAACAAGTTTACGACTGCCTGAAACGCATCGGAAAAATTGAGCCTGAAGAATCGCTTCTCATTATCGGCTCCGAAAAGACAACCTTTTATCGCAATAAATTAGAATTTACTTTTTCCAACCGACGTTGGCTGACTAAAAAAGAGATCATTTCCGAAGGCGAAATCAAACACGTAAACGGCGTCGGATTTCATATTCCGAAAATGTTCGATAAAGTTTTAGACATCCGGAAATGTTGGTTGCAGGAAGAGGTTTCAAACCGAATACGGCTGTTTGTCAAAGATTTTTGCAACTCCCACGATGGATATCCATTTTTCGACCTTCGCAAACCGGAAGGGTTTATCCGGACATTGATCATCCGAACTTCATCTACGGGCGAATTGATGGTTATTGTTTCTTTCTATTATGAAGATACGGAACGCAGAGAAGCTTTACTCACCCGGATTATACATGAATTTCCCGAAATCACTTCGTTGATGTATGTTATCAATGGCAAGCATAATGATACGATCACCGATCAGAACATATTATTGTACGCAGGTAAAGACCATTTGATTGAACGGATGGAAGATTTGTTTTTTAAAATTGGTCCCAAATCATTCTACCAGACCAATAGCGAACAGGCTTATCAGCTTTACAAGATCGTTCGTGAATTTGCCGGTTTGCGCGGCGACGAAATCGTTTATGATCTATATACCGGTACAGGTACCATTGCCAATTTTATTGCCGGAGGTGCAAAAAAAGTGATTGGCATCGAATATGTGCCGGAAGCGATTGAAGATGCCAAAGAAAATGCGTTGCTCAATCGTTTGAATAACACCTTGTTTTTTGCCGGCGACATCAAAGATCT
>JAIRJR010000013.1 GCA_031260575.1 Tannerella sp. | reverse complement strand
TTACAGTATATTCGCCTCCATACCATCCTTTTGGTTTTCCGCTGCGATCAGCGTCTTTGAAATTAACCTGTAAATGTTCCGATTGAAACAAACCGTTCTCTTCGCCATCAATATCTTCGACAGAAACAGACAATGTTGGTTTATTGTCAATTATTTGATATTCTCCGGCATGAAAGCCATCTGTGAGTTTAAACTCGCCTTTCGCATCCGTCAATACATGTTTTTTCGGTTGGTAAGGTGTTGGTATAACACCATACATAACCCCTGAAAAATTTGCAGGACTATATCCCACCCGAATTCCTTTTATGGGTTTTCCGGTCGCTTTATCAGTTACTGCGCCCTTGACCGTATAATCCGCATGAGGCATACCGTATTCTACCACACCAATTTTTTCGCAACCGGCAAAGCCCAGTACACCAATAATACCGGCTAAAGCCCGGTTCATTTTTTTGATAAATGCCCTTCTGTTTATTTTCATATCTTCGATGATTAGAATCCTTTTATAGATAGACGAGTGCAACGGTAAAAACGTTGCTTCATGTAAAAAAAATCTATTTACTACGATTATTATCCGGCGTATCCATATCAACCGTTTTTCTATATACCTCAAACGCATAAGCGTAAGGATGTTTCTCGTCGGGTGCGTTCCATTTTACGGATTGTAGCTGCCATTCGCCGGCTTCGATTTCAGGGAACCAGACGTCGGCCTCAAAAACATGTTGGATACGGGTAATATACAATTTCTGTGCCAGCGGCATCATCCGGCGATATACCTGTGCTCCGCCGATCACAAAATACTCATCTGCACCATTGCATTGTATACAAGCATCTTCGATAGAAGAAACCAAAATACATCCCGGCGCTGACACGGTTGGTAAATCGCAGAGGACAATATTTTTTCTGCCCGGTAAAGGTTTGACCGGCAATGAAAGATAGGTGTTCCATCCCATGACGACAGGGTGTCCCGACGTAACCTGTTTGAAATATTTCAGGTCGTTGGGCAGGTGACACAATAATCGGTTATTGAAACCGATCGCGTTGTTTTGATCTATGGCGACAATAATGGATATCATTGATTCTGATTATATAGCGTTTATTGTTTGATTAACTTAGTCGTATGCGTTTTTCCTTCTGTTTGAATATGGAGAATATACGTACCCGGCGGCAAGAAAGAAACGCTAAGTGAACCTGAATGGAATGATCCCGACCAAACAGCTTGTCCTGTCAATGTATAGATTCGAATACTCCCTTCCATGATGCCCGGATAGATGAAATCACGTGCCGGATTGGGATAAACCGTAATTTGTGACTTTTGCAGATGGCCGTTATGATCCGGCAAACCGGTGGCATGCGCGGAGATGAACTTGGTGATTTCTTCGCGATGATCCATGCAGTCGCCTTCTTCTTTCTTGAAAAAGTAATGATGATTGGCGCCTTCGATTTTGTAATGAATCACTTCGTTGACGGGACCGGGATAGGTAATCTTTTCAACTGTAATACTTTTGTCGGAAGGATAGTACTCGACTCTTTCGACGACGGGAGCGCCCGTCTCATTATTTTCCGTCCAAAAACGGATCACCTCTTCTTTGCTTTGTGCCAAATAAATGGTCGCCCCGTTTTGTCTGAGCACCCCTTCGTACGGCACCACCTCATCGGTCAAACTATGGAAATCGCAAATCGGTGTCTGCGGTCTTGCACCCGGTTCCGCTCCTTTGATTGCCAATCCCATTGAACCGGCGACAGATACCATTCCGGCCAACTTGACAGGCTGTATCCGGGCAAATTGATACGCCATATAGCCTCCCATCGATGTGCCGATCATAAAAATATTTTCAGGCGGAATGATACTTTTGTATGCTTCCAATGTCATCCTGATCATCGTTTCGATAAAACCGACGTCATCCACATCGCGATTTAATTCATCGTCAATCAACGTACCGAGGAAAGAATTCGCTTTCACCTTCAATCCGCATGCCCAAACCGCATCCAACTGCAATTTATCGCCCAAAAACAGGTTGATTATGGTGGCTTTCAGCCTCACCGCCTCATTCTGTTCGGGCAAAGCCTGTGGCGCCAATATCAAATAGTTCATCGCATCGGCTATTGCCCTGAAATCATATTCGTTAAAGAAATTCTTCATCGAACCGTTAAAACCATGCAATCCGATCAGTATGCCGGAAGGAGTGCGCGACTTCGGGTGTTGAGGAGTATATATCAGATATTCGCGCTCAAATCCCCCGAATCGTAAAGACCGTTCTTCCGGATTCGCCTCAATCCGACTATGAACGAACAGGCAACAAACAAACGTAACCGCAAAAAGACACCCCTTTATATGGATGAATTTGTGTTTATCCCATTTAAAAATCATGCGAATCATATCCATCACATTAATCATAGCCCTATTTGTACCTATCCCCCCAAAGCTGCCGTAAATGCTCTGTCATTTTATTTTCGGCGGGATTGGGTTGTCCTTTCCAGAAGGAGTGTTTGAGTAGCTCCTTAGGCAAAAAGTCCTGTTTGACAAAGTTGCCTTCGTAGCTATGCGCATATTTATAACCTTTGTGATACCCTAATTCTTTCATCAATTGGGTGGGGGCATTGCGCAGGTGGAGCGGTACAGGCAAATCGCCGGTTTCACCGGCTATCGCAATGGCCTCCTCAATAGCCATATAAGACGAATTGCTTTTGGGGCTGCAAGCTAAATACACGGTTGTTTCGGCCAAGATGATTCGTCCTTCCGGCCAACCGATTTTTTTGAGCGCTTCGAAGCAGGCGTTGGCTAATAATAGTGCATTGGGATTGGCCAATCCGATATCTTCGGCAGCCGAAATTAACAGTCTGCGGGCAATAAATTCAGGGTCTTCGCCTCCGGCTACCATCCGCGCCAGCCAATAAATAGCCGCATCGGGGTCGCTTCCCCGAATGGATTTGATAAAAGCCGAGATGATATCATAATGCATTTCGCCTCCCTTGTCGTAAGCAGCCGGATTCTCCTGCAAGCGTTCGACGACTTTTTTGTCGGTAATTTCAATCACAGGATTGTTTTCTTCCGCATTCACAATCAATTCGATGATGTTAAGCAGCTTTCGAGCATCCCCGCCTGCAAAACGGAAGATTGCATCTGTCTCCAATACGCGAATGTCTTTTTGCTTGAGTAGGATATCTTCAGATAGCGCATGTTGCAATAGCGTTAGCAAATCCTCTTTATCCAACGATTTAAGTACATAGACCTGACAGCGTGAGAGTAAAGGGCGGATTACTTCGAACGATGGATTTTCGGTTGTGGCGCCAATCAAAGTCACAATGCCCGTTTCTACGGCATTCAACAGTGAGTCCTGCTGTGATTTGCTGAACCGGTGGATTTCATCAATAAACAGAACAGGCGCATTAACCGTCCGGAACAAAGGATTGTTTTTGGCTTTATCAATCACTTCGCGCACGTCTTTTACACCCGAATTGATTGCGCTCAAAATATAAAAAGGACTATCCAACACGTTGGCAATGATTTTGGCAAGCGTTGTCTTTCCCACACCCGGAGGTCCCCACATAATAAACGAAGGAACCCTGCCTGCTTCGATCATACGACGCAGGGAAGCATTTTCGCCTACCAAATGTTTCTGACCGATGTAATCGTCTAATGTTTTGGGTCTTAATCTTTCAGCTAATGGCGGGTTCATCTGTTTATCTCTGAATATTCCGGATTATGATACAAATATAAGGTGTATAGTTGAAAAAACCGCAAGATGAGGGAAAAATATTTGGATTGAAAAGAAATTTGTTTTACCTTTGTCCTGATTATTGAATTATTATTCTCAGCATATAACGGACTTTAACGATTTGTTAATGAGAGTATATACTTATGCATTTAGCGGCAATTTGATAGGCCATCCATTGATGGTTGATCAGAATTGAGTAGCGTAAAAAATCGGAAAATATGGATTTTGCAATTATAGCCGCCGGCGAAGGGTCGCGACTTGTTCAAGAAGGGATAACAACGCCTAAACCGTTGATAAACATACAGGGCAGTCCGTTGATGGAAAGATTGATCCGAATCTTTATGAACAATGGCGCTACTTCTATCAGTGTGATTGTGAATGAGGAAATGACAGAAGTACAGGATTTTTTGCAAACACTCAACTTGCCGGTTCCTTTTCACCTTCATATCCGTTCGACGCCCAGTTCGATGCATAGCTTTTACGAATTGAGCCGCTATCTGACGAACGACCGTTTTTGCCTGACAACGGTCGATACGATTTTCAGGGAAGAAGAATTTAGCGGTTATATCCGGGCATTTCAAAATTCGGATACGGTGGATGGACTTTTGGCCGTAACCGATTTTGTGGATGATGAAACGCCTTTGTATGTGAAAACGGATTGCGAAATGCGGATATGCGGGTTTTTTGATCATCCCCCTACTGCATCATCCACTCCATACGTTTCCGGAGGTATCTATTGTTTGCGGCGCTCAGGCATCGATGTGTTGGAAAAAGCCATCTCGGAAGGCATGTCGCGGATGCGTAACTATCAACGCCACCTTGTTTCCGAAGGGTTGTACCTGAAAGCATATCCTTTCTCAAAAATTATTGATGTCGACCATGCGGAAGATATTCAAAAGGCCGGGGAATTTTTGAAAAGGTAACCCTTTCGCTAATCGTATTGTGTCCTGACTGTCTTGCTTACCGCAAAGACAGTCTGTTTGGCAGACTTTGTCAAACAGATAGTTTCTATCCATACAGCGATAAAAACTATCTGTTTGTTTTAATACCGTATGTAATGATTCCTGATAAGGGAAATAGCATAGAGCGGATACACGTTAATTTTGTCGTATTGTGCAAAATTTTCGAGAGAAGTACGAATACCGCAAGTTATTTTTTTTTCATTCATAAAAATGTGCAAACTTTGCATTTTTCCACTTGTGCCTGATTTCACCTCGATGGGTACGATTTTTTCGCCCAACTGTACGACATAGTCCACTTCGGCATGACTGTTCAATGCTTCCCTGTGCCAGTAGTTTAACTGCTCCTGCTCATAGCAAGATGAAGACTTCAGTAACTCCAAACCTGTCATTGTCTCAGCAATACAGCCTTTATTGACGATTGAAAAATTACGGCTAAACAGTATGTCTGACAATTGTAATCCAAGTAATCGTTGAAATATACC
>JAIRJR010000425.1 GCA_031260575.1 Tannerella sp. | reverse complement strand
TACCCCTGCCCGATCTTCGATTTTGGCAATGATTTTAATCAAGCTTTTCCGGCTGTCCAATATTTGCTGAATATCCAATACATCCTGTCTGCTGCGAACAAATGAATGGGCGATAAAGTCAAGTTGATGTGTAATTGCCCATTCAATATTTGTACGGTCTCTTTCCGACAATGAAGGCAGATTGATCCGGACACCCGGCACATTCACGCTTTTGTGATTGCCAAGCGAAGCATCATTGAGGACTTCACAAACCAAGTATCCGTCGTGTTTTTCGACTACCTTCATGGCAAGTTCGCCATCATCAATCAGGATCTCATTACCGACAACCAAATCGCTTGAAATATGTACATAAGAGACACAGATACAGTCGTGAGAGGTTTCTCCAACCTGATTTCCGGTCAACTTTACCTGTTCGCCGGTCTTGAAGGGAATCGGATTTTTCACTCCGCAGGTACGTATTTCAGGGCCTTTGGTATCAATCAAAATACCAATCCGGTCGGATACCTCGCGTATGTTACGCACAATTTTCTCCAAGCCTTCTTCATTGAGATGAGCCGTATTCATGCGTACGACATCCATCCCTGTCTGATGAAGCGAACGGATGAAATCTACTCCACAGTTTTTATCTGATATTGTAGCGACAATTTTGGTGTGATTTAACATAAAAAAAAAGGCCTATAAATTTATAACGGCTTCGATTGCCAAGCGGTACGAATCCAGGCCAAAACCGGCAATTATCCCCTTGCATGCTGCCGCTATTAGCGACTTGTGGCGAAATGGTTCGCGCGAGTATACATTGGAGAGATGCACTTCAACGACAGGCGTCGTCACAGCCTTGATAGCATCATGCAAAGCAACGGAGGTATGCGTATAGGCGCCTGCATTTAAAATGATCCCGTCTGAAGAAAAACCTGTTTCATGAATTTTATTAATCAACTCACCTTCGATATTACTTTGAAAATAAGCTATTTCAAATTGAGGATGCATTTCTTTGAGTGATCGCAAATAACTGTCGAAAGACTGTTCGCCATATACCGAAGGCTCTCTCACTCCCAAAAGATTCAGGTTAGGACCATTGATAATTTGAATTTTTTTCATTGCATTCAGTTATTGGATAGTGATCATTAAGTGATACGTCGTCATTGGCAGGGCGATAGTCCGAAGCAATCCGGAGAATTTCAAGATACCGGATTGCTTCGTGCCTCGCTATCACAATAATACTAAAGCGAATCCTGAAAATCCCTGCGGAACTTGGCCATCATTTTTTCAGGCCAATCGGATGTGGGCGCTAATTTTCCCATAAAGAACCGCAATACAGACGGTTCGTAGGTGAATTTCAATCCGCCGATCATTTCCCGATGATCATAAAGCCACAACATCCTGTCGGCTACATATTTAATCTGAGACAAGGTAAATACGCGCCTGGGAACAGCTAAACGCAACAATTCCATATCAGCCCAAGTTTCGTTTCCGGCTTCATCGCGTTGATTGGATATAGAGCCTCTTTCCATCCCCCTGATTCCGGAGATAAGGTAGAACGCGGCGGCCAATGCGCCCGCCTGGTATTCCGATTGAGGAACGTGGGAACATATCTGCATGGCATCCAAGTGACATCCCAATACACCCGCCGGCATAACAACAGGTACACCTTTTGAATCTAATTCATGTACCAAATACTTGATAAAATCGGGACTTTGGCTGATCATATCTTCGTCCAATGTTTCACGTAATCCCACAGCCATTGCTTCAATTTCGCGTATCGACATCCCGCCATAAGTCAGGAATCCTTCAAATAACGGCACCAACGCTTCCATTTTAAGATACAGATCCCGCCTGTTGGTACAAATACCCCCACCGCGCGAAGAACTCAACTTGCGTGCGGAAAAGTAGACCAAATCGGCTAAGTTGGTCATCATCTTCATGATATCCGCCATGGTATTCTCCTGCCATTCCTTTTCACGCTGCTTAATCAAGTAGGCATTTTCACCGATCAGACTGGCATCGAGTACCAACATTATCCCGTATTTATCAGCAACACGACGCACATCCATTAAGTTAGAAATCGAAAAGGGTTGTCCCCCAATCAGATTGGTAGAAGCCTCCATCCTGATAAACGGGACATTCTCTTTCCCATTCTCCTCGATACAAGCGATTAATTTATCAATATCTATATTTCCCTTAAACGGATTTTCGCTCTTGATCACCAAGGCATCATCACACAACAACTCAGCGATCCGCCCTCCATACTGTGTGATATGGGCCAATGCAGTCGTAAAATGATAATTCATCGGGATCACATCTCCTTTCTTGATAAAAGTATTGCTGATGATATTCTCGGCTGCACGCCCTTGGTGGACAGGCAAGAAATATTTTTTCCCTAAAACTTCTTCTACAGCCGTCTGCAAACGGTAGAAACTTTGTGAACCGGCGTAAGCGTCATCAGCTTGCATCATGGCGGCTAATTGATTATCACTCATTGCATTGGTTCCGCTGTCGGTAAGCATGTCCAAGAAAACATCTTTTGTGGAGAGCTGAAAGGTGTTGAAACCACCTTCATACAATGCCGCCAAACGCCGTTCAATCGGCACTAAGTTTAATTTTTGCACAATACGTACTTTGTGCAATTCCAAAGGAATACTTTCTGTTTTGTAAAATTTAATTTTTCCCATTGTAAATTTAATAATTGATCTTTTTTAATGATAAAAGCATTTCTTTGGCAGCAAAAGTAAATTAAATAATTGTTTAATCCAAGCGAACGGAAAGAAAAAAATCAGAAGTAAGTGCGATAATCAAGGAGTCAGCCCCGTAGCCGGTTATTTTTTTATTTCCACACGGCAATCCAACGGTTTTTTTAGATTGATTGAACTTTTGTAATGGACTTCGGCATAACCGATTATTAGTTTGGTGCGTATCTTGATCGGGATATAATTGTCGTCATCGCCAATCCACACTTCAGCAGACGCTTTCTTCGTCGAAAATACTTCGTCGAGAATATCAATGATATAGTAGTGGGTACGGTATTTAATATTGTTACGCTCAACGATTGCCTGGCCTTCATAGCGGAAAGTGGTCGGAATCAAATTCCGTCCGGTAATTACCGTACATGGAAATACATCTCCGATTTTTAATTTATTCCTGTCCAATGTCCTGATATAGAAAGTTGCCCCCAGCATATCGAATGCGTAGCCTGATGCCACCATCAGTGTGGTGTCAATTTTCTTTACCGTGGGGGTATATCGAAGCGAACGGACAGTTGTTTTTTCGCCGGTGTAGGAAAAAGTAAGTTCATCCATCAAGTCATAATTTCCTTCGACAGTATGTTTGGGGCTGTACGACAGTATATTGTCTGAGTTATAATAGC
>JAIRJR010000403.1 GCA_031260575.1 Tannerella sp. | reverse complement strand
ATACAGTCGAATTTTCCTGTCATGGATCCATGTATGTCCAACAGCGGCTTCTTCAAATACTTATTGAAAATGGCGCCCGTTTAGCGCAGCCGGGCGAGTTTACCCAACGGGCATTCCTGAACGGCAAAATGGATTTAAGTAGGGCAGAAGCAGTAGCCGATTTAATAGCTTCAACTTCTGCAGGCATGCACAAGTTGGCTATGAATCAGATGCGGGGAGGTTTTTTCAACGAACTGAACCAATTACGTACCCAATTGCTTGAATTTACTTCGTTGATAGAACTGGAACTTGATTTTGCTGAAGAAGATGTCGAATTTGCCGACCGCACGCAACTGCTGGCTCTGGCCGAAACCATGCTCCAAAAAATTTCCTGCCTGACCAATTCGTTCGCGGTCGGGAATGCCGTGAAAAACGGTATTCCGGTAGCCATCATCGGCAAGCCGAATACCGGCAAATCCACCCTACTCAACGCATTGCTCAATGAGGAACGCGCCATCGTTTCCGAAATTCCGGGCACAACCCGCGATACAATCGAAGAATCTTTGACAATTGGCGGACATCTGTTTCGTTTTATCGACACCGCCGGAATCCGCCAACATACCAACGACCGCATAGAGGCCTTAGGCATACAACGCACCCTTGAGAAAGCCGAAAAAGCAGCTATCATCCTCTACCTTTTTGATTTGACAGTCGAAGATGACGTCGAAGATTGGCTTGCAACCAACCTGTGGCTGCAAAATTTCCAAAAGCCGTTCCTGATGATCGGGACAAAGAATGATCTTGTTTGCCGCACCCCGACTCAAATATCCGGGAAGACGCCGCCAATCCATATCTCATGCAAAAATCCTGCCGATATTGAGCAGATCAAAAACAGTATTCTGGGTTTTACCCAAATACCATCGTTCGACTCCAACGATGTTATTGTCACCAACGTCCGCCACTACGAAGCCCTTAGCAAAGCCCTGTCGGCCAACATCCGTATCATCGAAGGCTTGCAAAACAATCTATCCGGCGACTTCCTATCCCAAGACATTCGCGAAATTATCCACTACCTCGGCGAAATCACCGGCGAAATCACAACAGACGATGTGCTGGGGAATATTTTTAAGAATTTCTGTATCGGAAAATAAAGCGTCATTTTGATGCGGGAAACAACAGTATGGTAGACAAAAGCCTATTTTGATGGCTTTGATGAACATCTTAATTTTCGGTATCCCCATTCTGCAGTTCAGTACCCAAAAATAGCATTTGGGTATTTTTTTTGATCAAGAGCGAAGTTTCGCATCATATTTTTGCATCGATAAAACAAATAAACAGTAAAAAAAATGAAGCGAATTATTCTACCGACAGTTCTGATTTTTGTGAGCGTACAGTTTTTATTTTCTCAAGAAAACACTGCTCTCTCATTATCCCTTAGCCAAAGTGTACAAATGGCTGTGAAAGAAAATATCAATATGAAAACAGTCCGTATGGATGCAGAGAAAAGCCAACTCAAGAAAGCAGAGGCTATTTCCTCCCTTATTCCCAAAATCAATGTGGGTGCAAATTTCCAAGACAATTTGAAGTTGCCGACAACAATGTTACCGGGCGAGCTTGCAGGTATACCCGGCACAACCATTCCCGTTCAAATGGGAAGCACTTTTAATACCAGTGCAGCCATTTCGTTGAATTGGGCGTTTTACAATCAAACCGCCATTTCGGCAGTACAGTTAGCCCAAAAGGTAATCGAACTTAACGTTTTAAGTATCGAAAAAGCAAGTGAAGAATTAGCCGCAGAGGTGGCAAAACTCTATTTTTTAACTGTAACTACTTCGCAACAAAAGGAGTTGATTGAAGAAAATATCACCCGTGTCAAACGCCTGCAGGATATTACCAAACTTTTGGTAGATAACGGCATGGGAAAACAGGTTGATTACGACCGCGTAAGCATTAATATAGAAAATCTGAACACACAATTAAGCAATGTAAAAGCAGGCATGGAGCAACAGCACAATATGATAAAATATATGTTGAAAATTCCGCTTGAGAACGCCCTTATTTTAACAGATAGCCCCACAATGGATTTACTGCAAAATTTGCCCGAAACGGCAATCAATTTTTACGAACATATTGATATGCGATTGTTGGAATCACAAAACGAAATCAATCGAACCAATCAAAAAATGATTACCGTCGGTTATCTGCCAACACTTTCGTTCTCCGGTCAATATTCCGTACAAGGAATGCGAAAAGAGTTTAACAACTATTTCAACAACAGCCCTGAAAACAAATGGTTTGGCAGTTCGTATATTGGAATAGGTCTGTCGATTCCCATTTTCGATGGTTTTGAAAAACGCTCCAAATCCCGACAGGTAAAATTAGAAATCCAAAAAACAGAGGCTTTGCTTGTCGACAAGAACGAAAAATTTACCGCCGATTATATAAGTTCAATCAATAACTACTATAACAATAAATCAAACGTAGACAGTCAATTAAAAAACATCGAACTTGCCGAAAAGGTATACAACGAAACCGACTTGAAATATCGCGAGGGCTTGGCTACGATGAGCAACCTCTTACAAGACGAAATGAGTTTGAACACCGCCCAAGCCAACTACTTAACCGCACTGTACAATTACAAAGAAGCCGAATTGAAAATAATGTCGCTCAACGGACAAATATTGTCAATTATGAATTAAAAATTAAGAGAGATATCTACATCACATACATATTAAAAAAGAAATAATTTAAAAAAATAAAGAAATGAAAAAGAATTCAATCATCATCAGTATTTCAGTAGTTGCCATTTTGGGATTTATGGTTATGAAGTTATTTGCAAACAAAGTGGAAGTCGACTCAAAAAAAACAGTCAGAACCGAACAGGAAAATGTCGCAGTAAGTGTGGCAACAGCCGAAGTGCGGACAACAAGCGGCACGTTGAATTTGGTAGGAACAGCAATGCCCGACAGGGAAGTAACCGTTGCAGCCGAAACAAGCGGAAAAATTGTGCAAGTCAATTTCAAATTAGGCGACTTCGTAAATGCAGGTAGTTTATTGGCCAAAGTAGATGACACTTACAAACGCCTGACTTTCGAAACTGCTCAACTGAATTACAACAAATACAGGGACGACTACGAACGTTACCAAGTTTTACGACAAGGCGATGCCGTTACGGAGGCACAACTTCGTGATATAAGAATGGGCTATGAAAGCGCAAAAATCCAGTTGGAAAACGCCCAAAAGCAATTAGATGACACAAAAATTGTTGCCCCATTCAGCGGCGTAATTACATCAAAAAACACAGAATTGGGCGCTTTTGTAAATATGGGAACAGCCATTGCAGGCATTGCCGATATATCGCAGTTGAAGGTTACCCTGTCCGTTTCGGAAAGCACTGTGTATCAACTTCATAAAGGACAAACAGTCAATATCGGCACAGATATTTATCCCGATATGAATTACAAAGGGAATATTGCAAGCATTAGTCCGATAGGCAGTAGCACGCACACTTATCCAATTGAAATTATGATTGCCAACAACGGTAAAAACCCGCTTAAAGCCGGCACATATGTCAATGTACGGGTTGATTTGGGCAAAGACGGACAATCCCTGATGATTCCACGCGATGCCATTGTGAGTAGCGTCAAAGATCCTTCGGTATATGTGGTAAACAACGGCATTGCTCAACTGACCAAAATCACCACAGGACAAAGTCATGACGCTTATTTGGCAGTTACATCAGGCTTGAAATCAGGCGATAAAGTGGTCATCAACGGACAAATCAACCTGACTGATGGTTCACAAATATCTGTAATAGCAAATAATTAGATTAGAAAAATAATGATTTGATTTTTAGATTGCTTCGCTACAGCTCGATGACGCACTGCTCTTGGGAGAAGCGTCTTTGCGAGGAACAAAGCACTCCAAAAGAACAACAACAAAAACTATTAAATTTAAAATAATTATGGCAAATATAGTAGAAACTTCGATCAAAAAACCATTGATAATCGGTGTGATTTTCACGATTTTAACACTTGGTGGATTGCTCTGTTACAACATGCTCAATTTGAATCTGCTGCCCAAAATGGATGTACCTGTTATCACCATAGCAACGGTTTATCCTGGAGCAGGCGCTTCGGAAGTAGAATCTTCAGTAACCAAGAAAATAGAAGATGCTGTTTCGTCTCTGGAAAATTTGGATAAGGTCAATTCCACATCGCGTGAGGGTGTTTCGATTGTAACTGTAATGTTGAATGAAAATACAGATATCAACCGTTCCGTACAAGATGCGACACGAAAAATAAATGCGATAAAATCAAGCCTGCCAAAAGATATTTTAGACCCTTCGATTGATAAAATTTCGATTGACGACCAGCCCATTTTGCGGGTAGCGGCGTTTTCGTCGTTGCCTTCGACAGAATTTTATAAACTGATGGAAGACCGCATTCAGCCACGTTTGGCAAAATTGCAAGGTGTGGCAACGGTCAATATGAGCGGCGGAAGCGAACGCGAAATAGAAGTAAATATCAACGCACAAAAACTGCAAACCTATAATCTTTCCATACTTCAGGTGTTACAAGCCATTCAAACTGCCAACATGGAAATTCCTGCCGGAAATATCGAAACCAGCGATATTACCTATTCTGTGCGTTTGGCTGCAAAATACGCCAATTTGGACGAACTGCGAAATACCGTCATTTTGAGTATCCCAAACGGCGGCGAAATCCGCGTAAATGATGTAGCAGAAGTGAAAGACGGAGTTGCCAAAACAATTTTTATCAACCGCATTGATGGAAAAGACGCGATTGCCTTAACCGTTCAAAAACAAAGCGATGCCAACGCCGTACAGGTTGCCGGTTTTGTCAAAGATGAATTAACGACTATCGAAAATGAATATGCAGGCAGCAATGTGAAATTTGAAATTGCCACAGACGAATCAGTGTTTACCCGTGCTTCTGCCAATTCGGTTGTGTTCGACCTCTTTTTGGCAATTCTTATTGTGGCAATTGTTTGTTTTGTTTTCCTGCACAACATTCGCAGTGCGTTGATTATCATGGTAGCCGTTCCACTTTCGATTATTCCCGCTTTCATTGCCTTGTTTGTGATGGGTTACTCGCTTAATATGATGTCGTTGCTCGCCTTGTCGTTGGTGGTGGGTATTTTGGTGGACGACAGCATTGTGGTTATTGAAAATATGTATCATCATTTGGAGCGGGGCAAAAGTAAACGACAAGCCGCGCTTGACGGTTGCAAGCAAATTATGTTTACTGTTATGGCCATTACACTTGTAATTGTGGTGGTTT
>JAIRJR010000390.1 GCA_031260575.1 Tannerella sp. | reverse complement strand
AGGTAAAAAGCAGCTTGCAACATTAGAAAAATATTATCTCGTTGATTTAGGATTGTTGAATGTGTTGGTCGGACGAGACAGAACGGCAGACAGAGGGCATATTTTGGAAAATGTAGTCTATCTCGAACTTTTGCGGAGAGGTTATAAGGTATGGACAGGTGCACTTCGCAATGGAGAGATTGATTTTACGGTTAAAAACCGTTATGGGGAAGTTGAGTATTATCAGGTCTCATGGGAAATTTCAAGCCCTGAAACCAAAGAACGGGAATTTACACCATTAGAAACGGTAAAAGACAATTACCCGAAATTTGTGCTTACAACCGAATCATTTCCGCAAAGTCGGGCAGGAATCATCCACAAAAACGTATTTGAATGGTTGTTGGGAAAATAGAAGAACAAAATAAAAGACGTCGCATAACCGGGATTTTTTATTATCTTTGTACCAACAATTAACTGGCGAAAGGTAAAATGCAAATTTAATTCACTATAATTTTGTATATTTGCACTCATTAAAAACAGACAATCATGCAGACTTATCAAATAGATACATCAATTTCTGAAAAGGGAGTAATCAAACTGCCTGAAATGCCATATTTGTATAACAAGAAAGTGAAATTGATCATTATCTCGTCAGACGATAATTCAACAGTATTTGAACAGCGTAAACAGGCGATGGAACGGTTACTGAACAGACAGAACGCAATACCTGTAAGCCATTGGACTGACGAAGAATTGGACAATATCAGATACGAATATTTGAAAGAAAAGCATCAATGAAAAGAGTATTATTGGACACCAATGTTATTCTTGATTTTCTTTTAAAAAGGGAGCCGAATTATGGATGTGCTCAAACTATTATAAAAGAAATAGTTTATGGTAATACTCAGGGATACATCACTGCGTCAATAGCTACCGATATCTTTTATGTGCTGCGAAAGACAAACGGAAAATTATTTGCATTGAACTCTCTTGCAGATTTGTTAATCATTCTTGACGTATTGACCGTTTACAGAGATGATGTTTATTCCGTACTCAATTCGGGATGGGATGATTTTGAAGATGCCCTTCAGGCTTACGTTGCTGTTCGCAGTGGTATGGATGCGATTATTACCGGAAATATCAAGGATTACCAAAAAACCCAAAATATTGATATTGTCTTTCCGCATGATTTTATTCATTACCTGAAAGAGTAATCCGACGCCGAAAGCAGCGAAATGTATTACCTGACTTTGGATATGCGGGACTTTTATTAACATTGTACCAACGATTAACCTATAAAAAGTAAAAACGAACATGACAAATAAAACGAACATCAAACTGTTTGATAACAGAAAAGTCCGCTCCGTATGGGATGCGGAAACTGAGAAATGGTATATTTCCATTGTGGATGTAATAGAGGTGCTGACAGAAAGCCCTAATCCCCGCAAGTATTGGAGTGTATTAAAAACCCGCTTGAGAAAAGAAGGAAGTGAGTTGGCTACAAATTGTAGTCAACTGAAAATGCAATCTGCCGACGGCAAGTTTTACAAAACCGATGTCGCTGACGTAGAGCAACTTTTCCGCTTAATCCAATCCATTCCGTCGCCAAAAGCAGAGCCGTTTAAATTGTGGTTATCGCAACTTGCCCGCGAACGGTTGGAAGAAATAGACGACCCCGAACAGGGCATTGAGCGGCTTATGGAATATTATCACCGCAAAGGCTACTCTGAGGGTTGGATAAATCAGCGGCTTAAAAGCATAGAAGTGCGCAAGGAACTCACCGACGAATGGAACCGGCGAGGCGTAAAAAAAGGGCAGGAATTTGCCGTATTGACAGATATTATTACACAAGGATGGTCTGGTATGACTACCAAACAGTATAAACAATTCAAAGGGCTGAAAACAGAAAGTTTGCGCGACAACATGACCAATCTGGAACTCGTGCTCAACATGCTTGCCGAAGCCACAACCACCGAAATTTCCAAAGAAAAACAGCCGGAAACGCTTGACCAAAGCCACGAAATCGCCTGGCAGGGCGGCGAAGTGGCAGGTAATACACGCAAAGAAATCGAAGCAAAAACAGGAAAGAAAATCGTCAGCCCCCTGAATGCAAAAGCGCTCAAAGCTAATCAAACCAAACAAATAGAAAGATAAACCTAAAAAAATAGTATCCCAATGAACAGAACTGAATTACTGAATTACAAACATGAAGCTGAAAATCACCTGCTGACTGAACTTTTGCCATTCTGGACAGCACGCATGATTGACCATGAAAATGGCGGGTATCTTACGCATTACGACAAGGATGGAAACGATTCGGGCGAAGACGAAAAATCGCTGATTGCGCAAACACGCTGCCTGTACACATGCGCCTCGACTCATCGGGCAGGATACGGTGACGGACAGTTTGCCGAAATGGCACGTCATGGCGTCGATTTCCTTATCAACAAAATGTGGAATAAGGAACATGGCGGTTTCTACTGGATGATGGACAGGAAAGGAAATGTGAAAATCGACCAAAAAATAATCTACGGCCACAGTTTTGCGATGTATTCCCTGAGCGAATATACCCTTGCCACAGGCGACCCTGTCGGGATTGAGTATGCCCGCAAAGTTTTCGACCTGCTTCAAAAATACTGCGTAGATTCCAGGTATGGAGGCTATTGGGAAATGTTTCACCGCGACTGGACGCTGTGCGGCCCCGGCAGTCAGGGCGGCGACAGGAAAACGTTAGACGTACACATGCACCTGATGGAAGCCTTTACGACCCTCTACGAATG
>JAIRJR010000323.1 GCA_031260575.1 Tannerella sp. | reverse complement strand
ATCCACAAGTCCCGATTCAATATACGGCTCAAGGACTTCTTTCGTATGATCCCCACTTTCATTGTCGTAGATATAAAATTTTTCGACGCCTATCTTTTGATGCCACTCAATCCATTCCTTAAAATACGGACCTTCGTTTTTCGCTATGGCGCAAACAGTTAAATAATAATACGGTAATCTGTCTTTTTCTTTGCGCAAACGATTGACTAACTTAATTGCCCGAATAGGTCCGTATCGTAAGATTCCACGCCACCTGTTTCTTGCCATTTTGTGTGGGATTACTCCTGCAATAATCTCTGCAAGCACTTTATTCATAGCCGTATTTTAGATTTCAAAACTTGACTTTTGAGGTAAAATATGATCAAAAGAGTCCCGGATATTACGTATCACTTGTTTATAATTTCTAATGTGTATATTGTCGTTCAGACAGATGAGTAAATACGTCTGCTCATAAATCGCTTTGATGGCGCCTGATGAACGAAGCACAAGGGGAAACATTTTCGTATCATTATATATATTGTACGGCTCAAAATTTCCTTTACAAATTTGCCAGGAGCGAAAAAGCTCAGGCGTATAGTCTGTGAGGTCGCGAAATCTGTTCGCAGACGTACTTGTTAATTCTTTTTCGCAGTGTTGCCAAACATCAAAAAATGTACTTTTTAAAAATGGTTGAGCGTTGTGAGGCGTTTGCAAGGTTATTAATTTATTGTAATTCTTCAAAATATAGGTTAAACGCGCTTTGTTTTTGTATACATCATTAAACCATTTGTCATGATATTGGCTCATCATTTCTTTTTTATCGAAATGTTTGTTTAAGAGTTTCACATTGTTTTTTAACCGTTTATTCCATTGAGATAAACCTGAATTAAACCGAAAAGTACCAATATCGCAAGGCAGGCCGTTTTTGAAAAAACGATTTTGATGAATCGTATTCGTGATGAAAAAGTCATCATTAAAATATACAAAGTGCTCAGTTAAATCATTTATTTTGTGCAAATAACGTTCTATTACCGCTGAATTGAAACAGGGTAGAAACTGTGCCGGAATGATATCTTCATGATTTACAAGATTAATTCGAGGATTATCCGCATTAAGCCAGTCCGGTTGTTGTCCACACGTTACCAAATGGATTTTACGCACCCAGGGCGTGAATTTTTCCACCCCTCTAAACCAATATTTTAGCAGACCAAAATCACGAAAACGCGCTTTCGAAATCTCGTTTTTTGCATTGTCAATCTTGTTCGCATATTTGGCAAAACTCTCTCCCCATTTCGGATCGTTCATATCAACCCATGTAATAACAAAATCTATATAATAATCTTCGTTATTCATTTCCATTCTGAAATATATTTGTTAATTGCTTGGATACTTGCTCTATAGAGTTGTTGTCCTTTACATATTCTTTGCATTTTCCCCCTAATTTCAACAGTTCGTTATAATTATTTTTGTATGTTTCGCGAATCACTGTGATCTGTTCTTTCAATTTGTCTTTGTGTTCTGAAGGGTCATTGTAAGAATAGGTAAAAAATAACTCCTTCTGTTTGATGTCATTTAGTGTTCCGGTTAATGATGACAGGACTGATCTGCCATATGAAAAAGCCAATATGGTTGCGCCGCTATTTAAGGAAGAATTCAAATCATACGGTAGGACGAAAAGGTGGCTATTTGCAATGATATGAGGTATTTCTTTATCATTCACAAACCTGAAATCGGTTTTGATGTTGTTGTTTTCTCCGATTAGGTTTTTAAGTTTTCGGGCATAGTTTTTCGAACGGCATCGTCCGATAATCTTTATTTCAATATCTTCAAAATTAAGTTCATTGATGGCGGAAATCAATAATTCTATGTTTTTATATTTTTTTACCGCTCCAAAGAAGCACAAAGACAATTTATGGTTTTGCAGTACATTGTGTTTTTCTTCCGCACCGTAAATATCAATGTAATTTGGATGGGGTACGAAAACGATTTTGTCTGTTATTTCCGGTACATCTCCGCAGATTTCTTTGATAATATCGGTGGTTTCTTTGCAATGGATCACTATTTTGTGCGCAATGAAAGCCATGGTCTTCATAAATTCTCTTGCTTTAATGACGTCTTTTGCGCCGTGCGGAATTTTATTGTGAAAATTCCAAATGATTTTCTTCCCTTTTAAAACTTGTTTTTTGATTCGTGGTAAGACATAAGGTCTTCTGTAATACTTTTCTATCCAGTGATACCAAATAAAATCCGCGAAACAGGCATATCTTAATGAAAACGGCACAATATTGATCCCATGCAGCGCAGTTTTCATCAAAGCAAGGTATGCGTTGTAATATGAACTGAACGGTTGAATGGAGCATATTTTTTTCGTTTGAAATTCAGCGCTAAAAAGCAATTTTACGATTATAATATTCTCATTAATAGCAGTTAATATTTTTTTCACTATCTAAAATTTTGGCAAAGATAACTATTATATAAATCACTTACAAGTAAGCATTGCACAAAAATAATTACATTAGAAGTTCTTCGTATGAATTTCTTTCCGACTAATGGCAATTTGTAACTCGTTAAACATTTTTTCGTAAGCAGCGGCTTTTTCTTCAATGGGTTTGGGGTAAGCGCGCGAAGATGAGGGCATACGATAAATCCGCAGGTGTCTATTCAGAAATGGAGTTTCGACATAACTACCTACCGGAGGCTGCTTTACGCCTAAAATAATGGATAAGATATCGGCGGCTTTCCGGCCTGTGACAACAATTGTGCGACACTCCGGTATTTGAGATAGAATTTCTGCCAAATTGATAGGCCGGGTAATTTCCAAGAATTTGTCGGAGGCATTTCCTTTTTGCCGTCTTACTTCCATAGCAGTATCCCATATTGCAATCCCTTTTTCCAGCAGGAAGGATCGAATCGCCGATTCGCGAAATGATTGCCGGTTGTCGGTCAGAAAATAATTCATATCATCGAAAAACACCCTTCCGAAAATCCTCCACATATCGTTTTGGATATTCGGATAGAAAAAATCCATTTTCCAACGCTCCTTTGGCGGCGGAAAACTCCCCAACATCAATACTTTTGTCTTTTCCGGCAGAAAAGGCGGCAATGGGTGGCTTTCCGTTTCTGCGTTTTGCATGATCAGTTTTTCGCCGGCGCTTGCTTTGAGTTTTTGTGCTGTTTTCAATTAATAACTACAAAAATGTCTTTTTTTATATTCGTAAAATTAGTTGCAATTTATTTCCGGATGATATCCACAATCGCATATTTAACATGCGTACGATTATAGGTATAGGTTATGTATACTTTTCCATCTGATCCCTGGATAATGGCAGGATAGCTGAATTCACCTTTTTCCTGATCTTCAAGTATCACAAGGTCTTTCCAGTTTTTCCCATCCAAGGAGGCAGCTAAAGCTAATTTATTCCTGCCCTTGATAATCGGGTTATACATTAGCAATTGTGTTTCGCCATCCGCTAATGTAATCGCATCGGTACCTGAATTGTTATTCGGAAGTGAAGTAGCCTGTACTTTCGTCCATGATCTCCCTCCATCATACGACCAGGATTCCACAACTTTCTGATTTCTACTCCTGCAAAGAAGTTGCATCCGACCATCTTTATAAAATAATACGGATGGTTGGATCGCATTGAATTCTCCGTTTTCAATCTCGATCTTCTTCCAGTTGGAAAGATCCTGTTCCGAATGTTCAATGTATATACGCCAACCCAAACCGTCCTCAATACTCGTCGGATATAATATTCCGCCATCCAACGATTTTACCGGTTTGTTTTTGATCGGCCCAAAAAGATTATGGGGAATCCGGTTTGCATTCGACCAGGTTTTTCCGTTATCTGTTGAAATTTTATACATTCCAAACCATGTTTGCGGACTTGGGCCTACCTTGTAATAACAAATAATATCTCCATTATCGCGCTTAAAGAGTACCGGATTCCAACAAGGATTCCGAATTAATCTGTTTTCAACGCCGTCGGCAATCATAAATGGCTTTTCCCACTTTCCATTGATGTAGAAAGCAGCATAAATACATACATCCGGGTTTTTCTCATTGGTACCTCCAAACCAGGCAGCCAACATCCCTTCGCCCGTATCCACAATCGTAGATGCATGACAGGAAGGATAAGGTTCGGTTTGATAAATCAGGTTGGTTTCGATGACTCCGGCAGAAATACCGTCAAGCATATTTTGTGTGTCATGATTTGTCCCATTTTCTACCGGAATAAACGCGGGGAAAATGCAAATAATACACACAATAAGGAAAAAATACCTTACATAATTTGTTTTTTGTTTGTTCATATCTATTTTTTTAAAATCAAAATTTGTTTATTATATATGGCGTTTATTATGATCCGTTAAATTCATAGTAATGAAGGTTCTAATTTTTCAACTGCTCTTTTCACTTTTTCTTTTTCCGGTTCCAGAAAGCGGTTAAAAGGTTGGGCGAGTACGTCGCTGCAAATCCCTTTCAATGAGAGCGCGGTTTTGATCCCTTTGATGTAACTGGAACCAAAGCGACCTATACCGTATAATTCGAAACTAATGGTTATCATACGGTTTTGCAATTCGATCGTTTTGTTTATATCCTTCGCTGCTGCTGCTTCATACAGTTTTACAAAAATTTCCGGATAAAGGTTGGCTCCTCCCGATACGCCTCCGTGCGATCCCATCAGTACCGTCGAAGCCATCATTTCTTCAGGACCGACATACAATCCGAAATCCGGACGGTCTTTAAACAGGTAGAGTAATTTAGAGAAATAAACTCCGTTGGCTGAACTGTCTTTCAGGCCAATGACATTTTGATGTTGCGCCATTTCTTTTACGGTATCTATCTCTATCACGGTTTTTGTATGCGACGGCATGTTGTAAAGATAAAGCGGCAACGGCGATTCATTAGCCAACGCTTCATAATATTCGACGAGTTCGGGCTGTCCCAATGAAAAATAATACGGAGGAGCAGCCACCACCCCGTATGCATTGTTTTCTTCTGCAATCCGGGCAATTTTCAAACTTTCATATAAAGATACATCGGTAATGCCGACCAATAACGGGATTCTACCGTTGATGCAAGCTGCCGTTTTCCGGATTAACTCCCCCTTAATTCTGAAACTCAGGTGTTGTGCTTCGCCTGTGGTTCCTAAGATAAAAATCCCATGCACACCACCGGCAATCAGGTATTCTACTAAATTCTCGACGCCTTGTTCGTCTAAAGTGTTTGTGTCTAATAAAGGCGTAATCATCGGTGGAATAATTCCCCGAAGTGTTGATTTGTTACGGTTCATTTTTTTAACTTTTAATCATCTTTTTTGTCAATTACTTTGGGACGGAGCACAACGAGATTCAAGACAATTACCGCCGCCACAAAAACTGTCATTACAGCAAAATCTCGTTCTAAATGACCGGCATCGACCGATTTACCTAACCAGTTGGTCACAGCCGCGCCTGCCGAAATACCTGCCAGATTCATTAGTCCATAACCTGTCGCCCGATACCGGGATGATACAAACTGGCACAGGATAGGCATACTGTTCACATCAAACATGCCAAATCCAAAACCGAAACATACCGCTCCCGCAACAATCATTGGCAAGTTGCTTCCATAAGCCAGTAATAACAATGCGGGAATGGTTAGAAATAAACCGGCTACTCCGGTATAGATGCGTCCCCTCAGGTTTTTCTGTACCCACCGGTCAGATAGAAAACCTCCGATCAGGACACCTACAAGGGATGCCATGGCAATCGTAATGGTCGCCATGGGACCTGCCTGTTCCATCTCAATTTGTAACGTTTCGGAAAATAGCGTGGGCAGCCAGTTTTTTGTTGCCCAGCCGGGTAAACTTGGCGCCGAGAAATAAAAGAGTATAACCCAAAACGAGATATTGCCGAACAAAACCACCAGCGCTTTTCCCATACCGGAAATTCCTGCTTTAAATGATTGTTTTGCCTGATACCCGACTTTCTTTTCTTTCAAAAAGAGAATCAGTACGATGCAGTAGATTATTCCGAGCATCCCAAATGTATGGAAAGTGGTTTGCCACGAAAACAGGCTTGATACAACCGCGCCGAATCCACCGAAAGCTTGTCCGAGGTAAATGCCTGTAGTATGAAATCCAACAGCAATTGAGCGGGTTTTCCCCTGATGGTAATCTGCTATTAATGAAAGTCCTGCGGGGATGTAGAACGCTTCGCTCACACCCATCAACGCCCGTAAAATATAGAGTTGATTGAAATTTTCGGCATGCCCCATTAATAAAGTTACAGTCGACCACACAAACAAACTCCCTATAATTAGCCATTTGCGATTTATCCTGTCTGCAATTAATCCCGACACCGGACTCGTAAATGCATAAATCCATAGGAAAACAGCCATTAAACGCCCAAAATTGGCAGCCGACACCAATTCGGCTATGTCAGCCATCATCGCCGGACGCATGGTCGAAAGCATTTGCCTGTCCATATAGTTCAGCAATGCGACAAACCACAGCATGGCTACTACAATCCACGGGTATGATTTCTTTTCTTGTATCTTTGTCATTGCGTACCGCCGAAATTTTTCATCCCAACAATCATCTGTTTTTCGAGCATCAAAGGTAAAATAAATTTCTTGATGAATAAAGCCCGCATTCAAATATATTTGGATTTGCCCCATACTTGCACTATCTTTGCGGCTTCAATAAAAAACGATGGGTAAGGAATATACAACTGAACTATGTATGGATTTTGGTGACGACGGACAAAAACTACTGCCTGTTGTCACTCAGGACTATGAAACAAAAAATGTGCTGATATTGGCATTTGTGAACAAAGAGGCATTTGAAGAAACGCTTCGCAGCGGTTACGCCACTTATTGGAGTCGTAGTCGTAATGAATTGTGGAAAAAAGGATTAACGTCAGGCGACTTATTAAAAATAGAAGAGATTCGCATCAATTGTGAACAAAATTCGCTTTTATATTTGGTTAAGCCCCGGGGTCAGGGAGCATGCCATGCTAAAAAAGCGAATGGGAAGCCCTTTTCATCGTGTTATTATCGTAAAATAAACAATGACAATTCATTAGTTATAATTGAGCAATAAAAGGATGGAAACAATATTGAAAATAGGAATGCCGGCCGGTTCGCTTGCTGACCCCAACAGAGGGGGTAATTTAGTAAATCTGTTGATTAATAGCGGGTTTAATGTATCCGGATACGCACAGGGAGGTCCTTCCAAATTTACTTCAGTTAATTTTTTATTTGGATGGGACGGGCGTCCGCAGGAATTTGGCTCTCAACTCGAATTCAACGAGATAGATGTTGCAATAGCCGGCGACGATTGGATCAATGAACGCGTTTTGGAGATGAAGATGGAATATGGGAAAGAGGTAAAATTGGAACGGGTCTTGGGCTTAAATCGGGGAGGGGTGAGATTGGTCGGGATAGTCGCCGGTCATGAATTTGATACAATTGAAGACTTTCTAATTAATCTTTGTTCTCATAAACAGCTGATTACAGTTGTCTCTGAAATACCTTACCTGACATTAGACTGGTTGCAAACCAAATTGGATAAAATAGGTTTGTTAGACAAGTATCAATCATTTTCGGTTCAGAAATACAAAACACCCTCAAAAATTGAATCAGGCATCGTAATCTACGAGACATGGGGTAAAACAGAAGCTAAAATTAAAAACGGAGGCGCCGATATCGGTGTTGATATTACACAAACAGGCAGTGCGATAAAGAATTATGATTTAAAAATTATCGACACCCTCATGCACTCCCAGACCAGTATATGGATAAACGCAAAAGTGAAAAACGATACAGAAAAACTTGATCTGTTGCATATGTTTTTATTGAATTTGTACGGGACGATTAACGCCGAAAACAAAATGATGATCATGTTTAATGTATCCAATCTAAATGTCAATGCGATAGACCGATATTTACGCGAAAAAAATTTATTTGCCGACGAGCCGACTGTTAGTGTGGGCAAAGCATTTACGGTATATAATATTCAAGTAGATGCCGGGAACCGGATTGAACCTTTGGCAAAGGTACGCTATGAATTGGCAAAATTAGGAGCGACAAGCATTAATACCCTACCGGTTCAATCGTGTATTCCAAACATCAAAGTGATATCAGGGGCATGAAAATAAATAGTCGTTTCCTATTTGTGATTGTTTTAATGGCCGTAAATATTTTTTTTGCACATAGCCAGAGAACTGCGAATATTGACAAATATATCAACACATACAAACAATTAGCTATTGAGCAAGAGCAAAAATATAAAATCCCTGCCAGTATCAAATTGGCTCAGGCGATATTGGAATCAGGCGCTGGGACATCGTATTTATCCAAAGAAGCGAACAACCATTTCGGCATCAAATGCCATGTTGAATGGAAAGGCGATCGGGCTTACAAAGATGCAGAGATTCGCAATGAGTGTTTTAGGAAATACAAAAGCATTGCCGATTCGTACGAAGATCACTCCCGGTTTTTGATTGAGCGTTCGCGCTATGAACGGCTGTTTACGTTAAAAACCACCAATTACACAGAATGGGCTAAAGGGCTTCAGGAATGCGGATATGCAACCGACAAAGGATATGCCAATAAACTGATTAGTCTGATTGAACGGTATCAGTTATATCAGTATACCAATGTTCAAAGCGGCAAAAGCAAAACCACTTCGCCGCCCATCAATAATCAGACAACACAGATTAAACGTGATATTTATAAAACATACGGATTGATTTATGTGATTGTGCGTTTTGACGATTCGCTTGCACAGATTGCCTACGATCTTGGCTTTAGCACAAAACAATTAGCCAAATACAATGATATACCGGTCAATTTCCCGATTCAACAAGGCGACATCATATATCTCGAAAAGAAAAAATCAAAAGCAGATCAACCGAATCAATACCATACCGTGAGGGTAGGAGAGTCTATGCATAATATCTCGCAACGTTATGGGATTCAGTTAAAAAGTTTATACAAAATCAATAAAAAGAAAACAGATTATGTACCTGTGGAAGGCGATATGCTGATACTCCGGTAGTAATTCAATGAAGAATGAAGAATTTAAAATTTTTTTAAACAAAATTTCCGAAGTATCTGATTCAAAATACATGATTTCCATATATGAATGAACAACGTTATGCTTTGCGGGGGGTCAGTGCATCGAAAGAAGAGGTGCACAATGCGATCAAACATATTGATAAAGGGATTTTCCCCAAAGCATTCTGTAAGATTATTCCCGATTTGCTGGGGGGCGACCCTGACTATTGCAATATCATGCATGCCGATGGCGCCGGAACTAAATCGTCGCTGGCTTATATCTATTGGCGTGAAACGGGCGATTTGAGCGTATGGAAAGGCATTGCACAAGATGCAGTGATTATGAATATCGACGATCTGTTGTGTATAGGCGCAACCGGTCCTATTTTGGTATCGAGTACGATAGGTCGAAATAAATCATTGATTCCCGGCGAAGTGATCTCGGCGATCATCAACGGTACAGAGGAGTTGCTGGCTGAATTGCGGAAGTTGGGTATCGGTGTTTATTCGACAGGCGGCGAGACAGCCGATGTGGGTGATTTGGTGCGTACCATCATCGTAGACAGTACGGTTACGTGCCGGATGCGACGCAGTGAAGTGATTGATAATGCGCATATTCGTTCGGGTGATGTGATCGTCGGTTTGGCTTCGTTCGGACAAGCCACTTACGAAAAAACGTATAACAGCGGTATGGGAAGCAACGGATTGACCTCGGCGCGGCATGACGTGTTTGCTAAATATCCGGCTGTGAAATATCCGGAGAGTTACGACAATGCATTAGCCGGCGAATTGGTTTATTCAGGCGGGTTGGCTTTAACCGATTCCATCAAGGACCTACCTATTGATGCAGGAAGGCTTGTCCTTTCACCCACACGCACTTATGCGCCGGTAATCAAAAAGATATTCGACAGTGGCTTGCGCCGGCATATCCATGGGATGATACACTGTTCGGGCGGCGCTCAAACGAAAATTCTTCATTTTGTGGATGATAAACGCATTATCAAAGACAATCTTTTTCCTGTGCCTCCACTTTTCCGTTTGATTCAGCAACAGAGCGGTACAGACTGGGCGGAAATGTACAAAGTCTTTAACATGGGGCACCGGATGGAGATTTACCTCTCACCTGAATTTGCGGCAGAAGTGATTGCCATCTCCAAGTCGTTCAATATTGATGCCCGGATAATTGGCCGGGTAGAGGAAAGTGAGGCGAAAGCGTTGATTATCTGTTCGGAATTTGGGAGATTTCAATATTGAAAAACAGAATAATCGAATGACTGAGAAATTGAATTAATGATGGAAAAAAATGCGATATTAACCAAGTTGGAGGGGCTTGCTGAACGTTTCGAAGCGGTTTCAACGCTGATTACCGAGGCTGAAGTGATTGCTGACCAAAAGCGTTTTATTCAACTTTCGAAAGAGTATAAAGAGTTGGGAAATATACTAAGGGCAAGGAATGATTATTTACAGACAATAAACGGCATCGAAGAATCGAAAAATATCCTGTCTACAGAGACTGATCCGGAGTTGACAGACCTTGCGCAAGAAGAATT
>JAIRJR010000332.1 GCA_031260575.1 Tannerella sp. | reverse complement strand
CGTGAAGCCACCACCACGTTCGACCTGTGACTCTGGCTCTTCGCCAATGTCATGCTGATAGTTCGACAGGCTCAGCATGACATTGGCGAAGGATTGTCGAAGGATTGCAGGGAGTATCCAAACGAGTTCTGATGGTATCGGTTTTTAATTGATGTAAGCGTAATTTATGGGTATCTCAACGCTAAAAATGGTGCCGACGGGTTTCTCATCTTTAAATAAATCTTGCACTCGCTGTTCTATTTTTTCCGTGTTGAAACGGTTGTAGATTTCAATTTGGCGGTTCAGAATGGGAAGTCCTTGTTTACTACTGCGCTTTTGTGACTTATGCGTGATGTAATTGCGCCCTACCCCATTGTCTTCAACGTCCACGCAAACGATTTGATTGTGTTGCAATACGCGGATGGTCAATAATCCTCCTGCTGTGAGCGGTTTCAATCCGTGTTTAAGTGCATTTTCGCAATAGGTATGGAGTATCATATTGGGCAGTTGCACCGATTTATCAACGTTGTCCGCAATATCTATCCGGAAATCAAACTTATCAATGAACCGTACTTTTTCCAGTTCCAGATACATTTTCACATAAGCTATTTCTTCATCTAATGAACGCGCCGCCTTATCGACTTCCAGCAGGGTTTGATACGTGAAATCGGAATAAAGACTGACTAACCGGAGCGCATCGTCTTTCGAGCGGTTCATGATATAATATTCGATAGCAGAGAGCACATTGGCGTTGAAATGAGGAATTGATTTCAGTCTGATACTGCTAATCGTAAGTTCATTCAGTTCTTTTTCCGTATTCAGTTTTTCCAACAGTACTTTGTTTTTCCGACGTTGAATGTAAAGGGCTATGCCGGAGCTCAACAACATCAGCGCCGTGATGCAAGCCGTGATAAACCAGGCGGTTTGCCAGAAAGCGGGTTGGATAGAAAATGTGAATGATTGGGTTTCACAGCGCGATTCGTCCGCTCCCGCATCGGCATAAATCTCGAATGTGTAATTGCCCGGCGAAAGGTTATTAAATGTTATTTCACGTTGTTTGGTCGGTTCGCTCCATTGGTTTTGGAAGCCGAGCAGCCGGTAGTGATAGCGAACGTTTTCGACAGCAGAATAAGACATGGCGACATAATTGAATTTCACATTCCTGATTCTATGATTCCATGAGGAATGGTTGTCATAAACATTCGTCCAGTTGATATTATCGGCAGATGATTGCGTTGTCTGTATATGAAGCAAGGGGGCAAGTTGTTTGCGCAACAATTCTTCGGGATTGAATTTCACGGCGCCGCTCAAAGAAAGTGTCCAAACATTGCCTGCTTTATCTTCCGCCATGGGTGTGGTAATTACACCGAGACCATTGAATCCGTTGTATTGGTCATAACGGATAAATTCGAGATTCTCTCCGGTATTTTTTGATAGATAGAGGGCATCTATGGTGCCAACAATCATGACATTATTCCGGGTAAAATATAAACTTCGGATCAAAGTATTCGGAAAGCTGTGTACAACTGCAGGCTGATCTCCGGTCATCATCACCAAATTGTTTCTGCATGTCAACCAAAGCCTGCCTAAGCGATCATACACCATATTTCTGCACATTTTTAACGATTCGTCGGTGAGATATTGCATACTGTCCCCATCGATAATCACAACGCCTACTACTCCTCCCAGCCATATTCGCCCCTGTTTGTCTGTTTCAGCGCAGATGGTCATCTGTTTCATCTGTGATATATCGTACCGGCGGATAATTCCTTGTCCGGGGCGATAAATATAGGTGTTGTCATAAGTTCCAACCACCAAATCACCATCAGGCAGTGGAAGAGTGTATCTATATATCTCCACCTCTAATTTGAGCCAGTCAAACTGATCGCTATTGTTGTTATAATGCAAAATGGAGCCACTACCCGGTATATATATATCATTGTCACGAAGAGCTGCTCCTTCTACGAAGAATTTGTTCGCATAGGTAGGAGAGTTGGGATAGTTTACTTTTTTTTCTTCTCCATGCTCCAACTTGACCAAATCTCCTATTGTCGAAGCCAACCAGACACGGTCTTGCCGGTCAACAAGCACAGAACGAATGTAATTGTCTTTTGTTGACAGGATATGATTCTTAAATTCCAATCTGTAAAAATTATATACTCCTTCAGCAGTGGCAACCCAGAGATTACCCTCTCGGTCAATACACATATCATAGGTTTCCGCTATATTGTCGGCAACTGTTTCCAGTCGATTGCCTGCCAGTCTAAAAATAGTATTTGTCATCCTGATAATTAAACTTTCGTCGGGAGCTTCCAGTATAGAATAGTGCGAAACGTTGGAATTATAAGAATGTTTGAAAATACATTGCAACGAATGGTTCACATATTCGTAAATGCCATCATCACCCACTGCTCGAAAACCATTTTTATAAGGAATAAAACAATTGATGGTATTTACGGGAAAACTGTCCACTACAATGCCATTTTCACCGATGACATAGACGCCCTCCTCTGTGGGCAATAAAAATTGTTTACCTTTTCTGTCCCAATACGGTTTCTGTAATTCATGCATTTTGTTCAGTTTTTCATGTTCCCAGATTTTCACCAAGCCGCTATCCGTTAATGCAAATACGGCTCGTGAATCGTTTACTTGATAAACACCGTATCCGGCAGGCATTGATTGGGACATGTAGGGAAGATATCTATCTTTTACCGTTGGCACCGTTCTGCGGGTATGGACTGTATCATTTACAGCATCTATTTCATGCACCCTTCTCAGGGCAATACCGGAAACATTTCCTTTCGCATTTTCATAAAAACCCACAACGCCTTCATCAGAATCTGCCATATACGGATGAAAGGTATATCCGTCAAAACGGGCAAAGCCATTCAATAAACCGATCCAGATAAATCCGTTGGAATCTTGATATAAACCGAGACAGATCATTTCCGGTAAGCCATCGTGAACGGTGTATTGCCGATAGCTGTATTCCGATTTCAGCAATGGTTCTTCTGCCTTTGCCATACTTCCCATCAGCGCTAAAATCAGTATTGTATATTGTGTGAATTGCTTCATGGTTGCCATAATTTTATTTTTAAATTCCGGTACAAAGATAGATACGAGACTGTTGATAAATGGCAAAAAAAAGAAATATTTTTTTGTACAAACCTTCTCCATACATGAAACCGTTGATTTTATACATGAACCGGTTTTCAACGGCTGTGTAAGAAGGGTTAAAAAATGGAAAGTTCAAAGTGGATCGCGTTGCCAACTTTGAACCTTCCATGAACTCTCCCCTACATTCAGGAGATGAGACTGAGCAACCTGTCCCTATGCCGGAGGTTGCTCACCATCAACGGGGTTTTTG
>JAIRJR010000318.1 GCA_031260575.1 Tannerella sp. | reverse complement strand
GTTTTTCAAACAAAAATTCCCGGTTACTGAGCGTACATTGTTGGGTTGAATTTACAGATATATGTTGAATGCAATCGTATCGCCACTGTTTCTCTTTCTTGCTTTTTTAATGATACTCACGTCTTCACTCGAATTTGGAGCCAATCAATGGATACCGGCATTATTCGAAAATGCCGTAACCGGATTATTTGGCGAAAGCGCTTTCGGATCGGTGCTTATTTTGGTATGGATTTCGTTGGTTATGGCTTTTGCACGCCTGTTTGCCGCTCCAATGGTTCGTAAATTTTCACCTATCGGCGTTTTATTGCTGTCTACTTTGTTTGCCGGTACCGGCATCTATTTGATCAGTGTTTCCGGTGGATGGGTAATCTTTGTTGCTGCAACCATTTTTGCTTTTGGCGTTGCTTATTTTTGGCCCAATATGTTGGGATTGGTAGCCGACCGTCGGCCTATGAGCGGAGCTTTGGGGTTGGCCATCATCGGCGGGATGGGAACCTTAGGCGGCGCTTTGATCCAACCTGTTATCGGAGGAATTTTTGACCATCAGATGCTATTGCACAACGATCCATTATCGGCAGGTTCGGCTACCCTCCGCTATCTTATTGTGATACCGGTGTTTTTGGTGGTGGTATTCGGGATTATGGTGGGGAGAAAGAAGAAGACCGCATGATTGCGAGCATATAAGCATTTGATGGGATGGATGTTAAAGAGGGATTGCAAGATTATGCCACGACTATTGCACAGTATGTTGTCGACAGCGATTTTGAAACATTGGCGGCAATTGTAAAACGGCTGATACAGGCGAAATCAGACAGAAAAACAATCTATACAGCCGGTAACGGCGGATCTGCCGCTACGGCATCACACTTTTGTAATGATTTATTGAAAGGATGCCGCATTGACGGGCGTGAAGGTCTCAAGGCGGTTTGTTTAGTCGATTCGAGCGCTATCGTAACTTGTCTATCCAACGATTTCAGCTATGAAGATGTCTTTTCGATTCAACTGAAAACATTGGCGGAAAAGGGCGATATTTTGGTTGTATTCAGCGGAAGCGGTCATTCTCCCAATATCATTTCGGTCTTGCAAACAGCTCGTGAGATGGGTGTTTATACCATCGGTTTTTCCGGACGTGATGGCGGGAAGATGAAAGGTTTATGCGATTTGCTCTTGATCGCGCCCACCGGTTCGATGGAACAAATCGAGGATCTGCATTTAATTTATGAGCATGCGATGGTGTGTTCAATCAGGGATTTGATAAAAAACACCAATGGATCATACACATGAAATTTTTAGGGGCAATTGATGTAGGAGGCACAAAGACAATGGTTGGCATAGTCGGGACGGATCAAACCCCCATTGCCTCTTTTAAAGCGGGACGTATCCTTTCGAAACGGCTTTTTCCCACTTTTACGACGGATTGTTATACGCATTTCGCTGATTGTCATTTGCATTTTAACGAATGTCTTTCGGAGGTGGGTCTGATGCCCGGTGATTTGGAAGGGATCGGCGTGAATATGCCGGGGATGGTAGATGCAGCTACGGGAATCCTTTTACAAGCGCCATTTGCAGGGTGGTACGATGTAGATGTGAAGGGTTACTTTTGCAACATGTTCGATATAGACAGGATATTTGTAGAAAACGATGTCAATTCGTGTGCTACCGGTGAACTGTTATTCGGAAATGCATGCGATTCTTTTCTGTGGGTTACCGTCAGTACGGGTATCGGCGGTGCGGTGATCATCGAAAGGAAATTAGTCAATGGATATCATTCCTGTGCAGGTGAAATCGGGCATGTAAAGGTTGAATACGAAAACCCGGCGCAGTGCAGTTGCGGGCAATGGGGTTGTGCCGAAGCGCATGGGTCGGGAACTGCGATCACGCGTATGTTTTCCGAGAAAGTGCGGGAGGACAAAATGCTTTCAGCGTTGCTTGCTGCTAAAAACCTGGCAGTCGATGCAAAAAGCTGTTCCATAATGGCTCAAGAAGGCAATAATGAGGCCATTGAAGTTTTTCATACAGCCGGAAAGTATATCGGCCGCGCTTTGTCCTATGCCGCCAATCTGTTCAATCCTGAAAAAATATACATTGGCGGCGGCGTATCGGATTCGTTGGCATTGTTGATGCCATCCTTGCGTGAAGCTTTTGAAAGCGCTACAGTCAAACAATGTGCAGGGATTGAGATTGTAAAAACCGCATTGGATTATGATGCGGCATTAATGGGGGCGGCGGCGTTGACCATCCATCAAAGATAAATCACCCCCCATCCTCCTTCTTTATAAAAGAGGATGGGGAGAAGGATTTTTACTGATTCACGATATCCCAGGCATTCAAATAAGCCAGCCGGATGATGTGGATGCATTTTGTCCAGTTGACTTTGTTCAGTTTGTCCGTATATTGGTGATAATCGGGGTGGAATCCGGTAAACCAACCGACAAAAGGACGTCCGGCAGTTGAAAACGATGCATAGTCTGTTCCGGTGGTAAAACCGATGGGTCTGGGGATTTCTTTTAATACAAGTGGAATGTTATACTTCGTCAAGTTGGCTTTACTACTTTCAAACCATTGCGGAAAACCATCGGCATAGGTATATTCCACCGTATTTTGATTCACATCGGCCGGATCGTCACGGGCAATCATATCAAAATTGATATTCATCCGTACCTGTTCTATATCCGGGAAAGTCTCAACGAAATACCTTGATCCCAAAAGGCCATTTTCCTCTGCCGCCCATGCAGCAAAAATAATGTTGCATTCGGGTTGCACGCCCGAAGCTACAAATGCCTTCGCTATCGCCATAACTGCCACCGTTCCGGAAGCATTGTCGTCGGCACCGTTCCAAATTTGTGCTCCATTTGTACCTACGTGGTCATAATGGGCGCCTACAACTACGTTTTGGTCTTTATTTTTGCCTTCAATCATTGCGCATATATTTACGCCCATCACGATTTCATTTTTTACTGAAGTGACTATTTCCAGACTTTTTCCCGGCAGGAGTGAAGATTGTGGTTTCATTGTTTTGGAGACATTTTTTTCAAAACCTTCGACATCAAATGCTTGACCGAGGATCTCCATGCCCATGCGCGGCGATACCATCAATGAAAGCGGTGAATTGTCAGGGGTAGCAGGATAAATTGATAAACGTCCGGTATTGGTTGGTGAAAGTCTTTGGTTGGGATAGAAATTGGTGTTGACAGCAAACTGTGAGGAGATCGCCAGTCTGTCGGGTATAATCGTTATGATTGCCAATACACCCCTTTCAACCAATAAGTTATTTGCTGTAACCAACCTCGGATCACTGCCGCGTGTCGTCCTTCCCGTTATCGCTTGCGTGTTAAATTTTTCATACGCAGCACTCAAAGTGTCGCGATGTCCGGGAAATCCGGACAAGCGGACAACGATTTTGCCTTTCACATCAATCCCTTTTAAATCGTCGTATCCATTTGCTTCATCAACCATTCCATAACCGATAAATGTGACCGGCGCTGAAAGATTTCTTGAAACATCTCCACTGTTTACCGCCATATAGTCAACACCTTGAATGTATTGCTTTGAAACCTGCGCACTGCCGGTATTCGTAATCACATTCATATATTGATCCCCACCTTGAGTGACGCGGATCATGGGGATTCTTTGCAGATAAGAGCGAGTACCGTTGGGCAACCTATCGCCGGCAGGAGCTAATCCCGACATTTGAAAAATACTTGCGATATAATCAGCTGCCAAGAAAGATCCTTTGGAAACCCCTTCGCGGCCTTCCATCCAATCGGATGCGAGAAAGGTCAGTTGCGCCTTAACCATATCATCGGTAATGGCCTCAAGGCCTTTCGCCTTGGGGTCGTTCTGCGCCGTAGCGGTAATGGTCATTACCACAACCAAAGCAAACATCATTGTTCTAAATCCTTTAATCATCTTTTTTATAATTTTGAATCGTTTGAATTATTTTGTTTTCGCATGATTGTTATGAAACGTTATTCGCAATCCATTTCACAGCATTTACGAATGCTTCGATCCATGGGGTGATTTGGTCATTTATACGTGAGGCGGGGTAGTGTGGCCAGTTCCAGGGATATGCGCCGCGTTCGGGGTGCGGCATCATCGCTAAGTGTCGGCCGTCGTCGCTGCAAATCGCGGCAATACCTTGTGGCGAGCCGTTGGGGTTGCCGGGGTAGGCGTTGTAGCTGTATTGGAGCGCTATGTTGTATTGTTCCAAAGGCTTCGTCAGATTGAATTTGCCTTCGCCGTGTGATGTCCATATACCTAATCGCGAGCCTGATAGCGAGTGTAGCATGACTGATTTGTTTTCGGGGATGGTGACATTCACAAAGGCGCATTCCATCTTCTTTGAATCGTTGTGTGAAATGCCGGGTTTTGGTTCATCATCCGGGGTGATCAATCCCAATTCAAGCATCAATAAGCATCCATTGCAGATGCCGAGGCTTAATGTGTCGGGGCGTGCATAGAAACGGTCGAGTGTTGCTTTCGCTTTTTCATTGTAAAGAATGGAGCCGGCCCATCCTCTGGCAGAGCCAAATTCGCCGGTGCCGGAAAAACTGCCTGCAAAAACGATCATATTCACATCATCGAGCGTTTCGCGTCCTTCGATCAGGTCGGAAGTATGAACATCCTTCACATCCATACCGGCAAGGTACATGATCCAAGCCGTTTCGCGGTCGCACAAAGCGCCTTGCTCGCGAATGATTGCGGCACGGATTCCTGTGGGCGAGGTTCGGTGCGGCTCAATGCCGTACCGGGCAAAATCGCCTTTGAAATGGGCAGGGAAATTATAATGCAAATATTGGTGAGAATAGTTGTCGAACCGTTCAGATGCTTTTTCCTTGCCGCTTTGGTAGCAATCGAAAAGGTACGAGGTTTTAAACCAAAGTTTGCGCAGCGAATTGATATCGAAGTTGAAAATTTCTCCGTTGAGCGCAATGTTCACCATGCGTTCAGTCACCGGTTTTCCTATGGTAAACGCTTTTATACCTGCCCGGTCGAAAATTTTATGTATGATCGCGCTTTCCGATTCACGTACTTGCAGGATCAAGGCAGGGTTTTCGGCAAATAGCACACGTACAATATCCAATTGACAATTGACAATGGACCATTGACAATTTTGTTTGGCTATTTCGGTCAGGTCGACTTCCATACCACCATGGCAATTGGCGAAGCACATTTCGAGTAATGTGGTAATGAGGCCTCCGGCCGATACATCGTGACCGGATAGAATCATTTCCAAGCCGATAAGTTGTTGTACGGTTTCAAACGCTTTCGCGAAATAAGCCGAATCGGTAATGTCGGGAACGGCATCGCCCATTTTACCCAAAATCTGTGCAAAACTGCTTCCTCCGAGACCGTATGGCGTACACGATAAATCGATATAAATAATCTGCGATGCAGATACGTTGTCTAACACGGGACTTACCGTCTTACGGACATCGCCTGTCTGTGCTACGGTAGATATGATCACTGCCCCGGGCGATAAAACCTTGTCGCCGTCCGGGTATTTTTGGGTCATCGAAAGCGAATCTTTTCCCGTAGGAATGTTGATGCCCAGTTCAATCGCAAATTGGCCGGCTGCCTCGACAGCGCTATATAGGCGAGCATCTTCGCCCGGGTTCTTGCAAGGCCACTGCCAGTTGGCGCTTAGTGAAACGGCTTTCAGACCTCCTTTGAGATGTGCCCATACGATGTTGGTCAGCGCTTCGGCAATCGCTATCCGCGAGCCTGCTGCTGCATCAAGTAATGCTATACCGGGTGCATGCCCTATCGAGGTTGCAGTACCATGTTGTCCGTGATAATCTGACGCCACCACACCCAGGTTGTTGAGTGGGAGTTGAATTTCGCCGGCAGTTTGTTGCATGGCGATCAAACCGGTTACCGAACGGTCTACTTTATTGGTAAGCCAGTCTTTACAGGCTACGGCTTCCAATTGCAGTACACTTTCTACATATTCCCGGATATTATTCTTTTCATAGATGAGCGGTTCATATTCCATAACCACAGTTTGGTCGTTTATGACTGTCTTGGGTGTGTTGCCAATCAAGTCTTCTATCATCAGGTCGATCGGTTTTTCGCCTGTCAGGGGATTCTCAAATACCAAACGCTTATCGCCGGTTGCTTCGCCGATTACATACATGGGCGCCCGTTCGCGTTCGGCTGCGCGGCGAAGCGTATCTACATCTTTTTCTTTCAAAATCAATCCCATACGCTCCTGCGATTCGTTGCCTACGATTTCTTTGGCCGAAAGCGTGGGATCACCAACAGGCAGGCAACTCATATCAACCTTGCCACCGGTGGCTTCTACCAATTCCGAGATGCAGTTGAGGTGGCCGCCTGCGCCATGGTCATGAATGGATACAATCGGATTTACTTCACTTTCTACCATGGCGCGGATGGCGTTGACCACGCGTTTTTGCACGACAGGGTTCGAGCGTTGTACGGCATTCAATTCGAGGGCATTGTCGTATTCACCTGTTGCAACCGACGAGCCGGCGCCTCCACCCATCCCTATGCGGTAGTTCGGACCGCCCAACAGAATGATTTTATCTCCCGGTTCGGGTATCCCTTTTGTGCTATCGCTCTTATTACCATTACCTATTCCGCCTGCCATCATGATCACTTTATCAAAGCCGTACTTTTGTGTTTTTTCGAGATGTTCGAAGGTGAGGAGGCTGCCGCAGATAAGCGGCTGGCCGTGTTTATTGCCATAGTCGCTTGCTCCGTTCGATGCCTTCATCAAGATGTCTAAGGGCGATTGGTAAATCCATGGGCGCGGCGGCATCAATTGAGAATTGAGAATTGAGAATTGAGAATCTTGATCCTCCATTGTCCATTGTCCATTGTCCATTGTCAATTCTCGAAGTCTTGGGTATGAGGTCATATATACTGTTGTACCGGCTGACGGGTTGGCGCCTTTGCCGCCTGCCACACGGTCGCGAATCTCGCCCCCACCGCCTGTCGCGCCGCCATTAAACGGTTCGACGGTAGTCGGGAAGTTATGTGTTTCAGCTTTCAGCGAAATAACTGTTTCTTTTGAGCTTACACTAAAGTAAGCGGGTTGGTCGCCGCGGGCCGGAGAAAAACGTTCCGCTACCGGTCCGTCAATAAATGCGCAATTATCTTGATAAGCCGATACAATATGGTTGGGATTTTTGGCCGATGTCTGCTTAATCATCCGGAACAGTGTCGATGGTTTGGCTTCGCCATCGATAATAAATTGACCATTGAAGATTTTGTGACGGCAATGTTCCGAATTAACCTGCGAGAAACCAAAGATTTCGCTGTCGGTAAGCCGGCGTTCCCGTTTTTTCTGCACTTCTTCGAGATACGCGATTTCATCGTCGCTCAGCGCCAAACCTTCCTGTTGGTTATACGCTGCGATGTCATCTATCCATTGTATGGGTTCCCGTTGACGGGTTAGGGTGAAAATTTCAGTAGTCAGGTTTTCATAGATCCCCTGTAACATAGGGTCGTAATAAGCAAGGAGATCAGTCCCCTTGTCGAATAAAACAGGCACAAAGTATTCGATACGTGTAAGATCGCGGATATTCATATTGGCAGCGATTTCTACAACATTATCGCTCCATGGAGAAATCAGATCGCAGCGCGGCCCAACGAACCAGCCGGTTATTTCATTGCTTTCTACGAGTGAGGCTTCACCCAAAAGCCACTCGAATTTAGCAATATCATCGGAAGCTAATTTGGCTACTGACTGAACGGCGATGATATTTCCGGATTTGTTTTGGAAAAAGAAGATCATCTTTCTTAGGGATTGGTTATTGAATATTTGAAAGTACAAAGGTAGTGCATGTTGAGCGATTTGCAAAATATGCCTGTATATTTTTCTTTTACGCAAACAACCATTGGCAATGCAATCGTCGAAAATACCTTTTCATTTTTTTGTTGATTTTCTTATACCGGACTCCGGTTGGTTGAGAAAAATGGTTATTTTTGCATGATCAATTCATGTTCAATGCAGACTGTTAGTAAAGAAAATAGCATCTATTCACCCCTCAATGTGTTTAATTTCGTGTTTTTTAGCGTGTTTGGCTTGTTATTGTTCTTTACTCCCGCCACAATCAACGGCTCGAACACCATCATATTAGACCACCTATTGACATTTATCAATACGGTATTGCCATGGTTTGGCCCCATTTTCACGCTTGCAGCAGGTTTTGTGGGGGGGATAATCCAATGGAGACAGAAAGCCAACCGCAAGGGAGTCTTGAATATAACGATGACTGTCCTGCGGACATTGGGTATCCCTATATGCTTTATGGCATTTTTTAATATCGGGCCTGACTGGTTGATGGCACCCGATATGCTGCCTTTCCTGTGGATAAAAGTTGTAGTGGCTGTGACAATGATTGTTCCGATCGGTTCTATTTTCCTCACGTTGATAATCAACTACGGATGCCTCGAGTTTTTCGGCGTACTTTTCAGACCCATCATGCCCCGTTTATTCCGAACTCCCGGAAAATCTGCCATCGACGCCATCGCATCCTTTGTCGGCAGTTTTTCGCTCGCTATCTACCTTACCAACAAACTGTATAATGCAGGCAAATACACAAGAAGGGAAGCATTTATCCTCATTAGCGGGTTTTCGACTGTTTCGATAACATTTATGACGATTGTGGCAAGGACTGCCAATTTGATGGAAATCTGGAACTTTTATTTCTGGTCTACCATGGTGATTTGTTTTCTGACAACGGCAATCGTTGTCAGGTTGTGGCCCATCAAGTCCATTTCGGATGATTATATCGACGGAAAAGGAAAACCCGAAGCGCCGTCTTCAAACAAAAGTATATGGAAGGAGGCAGTCGAGGAGGGACTGACTGCAGCCTGTCAGTCCGGGTCGATTTACAGGAGTATCCGGGAAAATTTGAAAGGCAGCATGAAGATGGTCTTTGTACTCACCCCGTCCATGACTTCTATCGGGCTTTTATCATTTATTTTAATCCATATGACCCGGGTATTCGATACGATTGGAGTCATCCTGCTGCCTTTCACATACCTTATCAGTTTGATTGGCATTCCCGAACCACAGATATTAGCTAAAGCGGCAACAGCCGTATTAGCAGAAATGTTTGTCCCAAATACGTATGTGGCCGGATTGGCGGAAGCATCCAAATATGTAATCGCCGTAACATCGGTTGCATCCGTTCTGTTCTTTACCGGATCCATCCCCTGTTATCTGGCCTCCGACGTCAAGGTGCCTTTTTGGCAAGTTTTGGTGGTATGGTACCAAAGAACGGTTATATGTCTTATTTTGTCCGGGATTGTGGCGGCGTTGTATTTTTGATCGTATACCTGTCGTACTTTCCATCCATCACATCTTTGACAGCTTCCAAATAACTAAATCCGTATTTCATATCAGGCAACAGGTAACTGCCTTCCACACATTCGTTCCACGCGTTGATCGTCATCAGTTTCGGTTGGTCGGGGTGGTTGTCTATAAATCGTTTGGCCTTAGAAAGCAAAGTGGCAAAACTTTCGGGGGTGTTATTGATATGTACCGTATTATTTTTTCCGTATTGCGGAAAGCGGGGTGTATCATCCCAACCGACCGATGTACACGGAAAAAATGGAATATTCAGCACTTCGTCCCATTGTTCCCTGATTTTGACGGAATTGCTTCCGTAAACGATATAATCTTCAGCCATACCTCCCATATTGTACATCGTCACGCTATTGAATCCGAGCGCTTCGATACGCCGGGCTTCCTGCTGTGCCGCTTCGGGCGTTCTTAACGAGCCTCCACCCGGAATCCACTGAAAATGTACGCCCGGAAATCCCGCCTTACGGGCTTCCTCTCTGAAATAATCCAAAGCCTTGCGGGTTTCTTCCACACTATTGTCGAAACTTTGCATCAATTTGCGGTAGTCAAAAATGGCAAACACAGGTTGTCCGTCGATCTTGAAATAGTTGGGCCGGTGGAAATATTGCCGGATTACCCTTTCCACAATGATCTCGAAATTCTTCCGGTCTACGGCTGCATCCCATAGAATCGAGTTATCATCACCGTAAAGATGGTAGTTCCAATAGTTTTTTCGCACGTCGTGATTAGCCCACATGATGTAAAAATACATCTTTTCGTTGTTTTTTGCTTTCAAGAAGCCATCGTTGAGGGCACTTTCCAAATACGGGCCTTGGTCATACCAGTACCAGTCGTAAATAAAAACATTCACCCCATGGTCTGTGGCCACATCAATCCATTTTTCGACTACTTCAGGGTCGTTGTCCAATTCGAATCCCCAGAGTGGCTCTTTGGGTTGATAATGCCCTTCATAGCGTGGATTGCCTTTTTGAATGACTTCCCATTCGCCGATGCCTGCAGGCCATAGTTTTTCACGTGCCATGGGGTCGTCATGACACGATGGCCAAATATAAGCTGCCACGTAATAATCATCTTGTATGGCAGACTTTTGTGGGGGTTGGCTGCAATTGATCAATCCGGTGAGGAGAATGAGTGATGGTAATAGAAAATGTTTCATATATGTTTAATATTTGCCTTGAACAGGAGGGTGACAATTTATGGGTGTTTGGTATCGTTTTCGGATTAAGTATCAAATAAGTATGAATAATTTCGCAGTTGATTTTTGGGTTTACCTTCCTTTCAGCAACGATCCCAGTAATCCGCGTCCAAACTTAAATGCCGTATTTACGGCTTCGCGTTTGATTTTTGTTCCGGCCATTTTCTGCAGGCTTCCGATTGTGCTTTGATTGTATTGACGTTGTTTCTCGCGGGCTATCCGGTCTTTTTCACGTTGAGCCGTGATCGTAGCTTTCTCTTGGGTTTTCAGTTGCTTTTCTTCTTCTTTCAAACGCAAGGCTTCTTCTTTCTGCATCTTAAGGTCGTCCTTTTCGCGTTGTGCCTGCTCCATTTTCCCGGTTAAAATCTCGTAAGCCGATTCGCGATCCCTCATTTTTTCATAGACACCGTAAACAACTGATTTCTCCAGCATACGTTGCCGTTCATCGGGATTGATCGCGCCCGCTTGTCCCTGCGGAGGCAATATAAAGGCGCGTTTGACCACCGCCGGTACTCCCTTTTCGTTGAGGAACGAGACCAAAGCCTCACCAACACCTAATTCTGTAATCACCTGTTCGGCATTAAATGTCGGATTTTGACGGAATGTCTTTGCGGCTACCGAAACCGCTTTTTGGTCGCGGGGCGTATAGGCACGAAGGGCATGCTGCACACGGTTACCCATCTGACCCAATACGGATTCCGGTATATCCAACGGATTCTGCGTACAGAAATAGACACCTACTCCCTTCGAACGGATCAGACGTACCATTTGTTCAATCTTTTCGAGAAGCGCTTTGGGGATGTCACTGAAAAGCAAATGCGCTTCATCAAAGAAAAAAACCAATTTGGGCTTTTCCAAATCGCCGACTTCAGGTAATTGCTCAAACATTTCCGATAATAGATAAAGCAAAAAAGAAGTATATACTTTGGGCGAATTTATCAACCTGTCGGCGGCTAAGATATTGATAATTCCACGCCTCCCTTGTGTCTGTATAAAGTCGAATATATCAATAGCCGGCTCTCCAAAAAACAAATCCCCTCCCTGCTCTTCGAGTGTCAACAGCCCGCGTTGAATCGCGCCGATGCTTGCAGGCGTAATATTTCCGTAGGTAATTGTATATTTGTCGCGTTCAAGGGCAACAACTTCCAACATTTTACGCAAATCTTTCAAGTCGAGTAACAACAATCCGTTGTCGTCGGCAATCTTGAAAGTAAGGGTGAGCACGCCGCTTTGGACATCACTTAATTCTAGCAACCGGCTTAATAATAGCGGTCCCATTTCGGATATTGTGGTTCGCAACGGATGTCCCTGCGTACCGAAAATATCCCAGAAACAAACCGGGAATCCTCTGTATTCGAATCCTTTAGATTCAAGTTTAAATTGATCGACGCTACGCTGTAAATGCACATTGAAACCACCGGCTTTACATACGCCGGAAAGATCACCTTTGATGTCGGTAGCAAACACAGGAATCCCCATATTGCTGAATGTCTCGGCCATATTCTGCAACGTACAGGTTTTCCCCGTACCGGTTGCACCGGTGATTAACCCGTGGCGATTGGCCATCTTGGGAAAGAGAACGATCTCTTTCGCTTCAGAGACAGCTATTAATGCTTTTTCTTGGTTGTCTAACATCGTGTAGTTTATTTATAAAATGTTATTATTCCGGGTTGAAAGCGAGAATGCACGAAAGCGCGAAGAGATTCTTTATCTTTTCTTCCGAGCCTTCGTGCGTTCGTGCTATATAATCGTTAACATCACCATTTTTTATGGTTTAAAAACCGTATCTATTCTATGAGATCCACAACGCTTGCCCGTGATGCGGCAATCCGGTCAAAATCCTCTTTTGTCCCTACGATCAACCGGTCAAACTCGCGCTGACCGGTACCGGCAGGTATCAAGTGTCCGCAGATCACATTTTCTTTCAGCCCTTCCAACCGGTCTACTTTCCCGCTGATAGCCGCTTCGTTTAATACTTTGGTGGTCTCCTGGAAAGAAGCTGCCGACATAAAACTCGACGTCTGAAGGGCTGCACGCGTGATACCCTGCAAAATCTGGTTGGTAGTCGCCGGTATTGCTTCACGCGATTCAACCGGTTTCAGGTCGCGGCGTTTCAGCATACTGTTCTCATCCCTCATCTTACGGGCAGTCACAATCTGCCCGGCTTTTAAATTGGGCGAATCACCGCCTTCGACGATGACTTTTTTACCCCATATCCGGTCGTTTTCATCCATTACTTCCAACTTATCGACAATTTGTTGCTCAAGGAAGCGGGTATCTCCCGGATCAATGATTTCCACTTTACGCATCATTTGGCGGACGATCACTTCAAAATGTTTGTCGTTGATTTTCACTCCTTGCCGGCGATAGACATCCTGTACTTCGTTGACGATATATTCCTGTACGGCAGTAGGGCCATTGATAGCCAAAATATCTGCCGGAGTGATTGCTCCATCGGAAAGCGGCATACCGGCGCGGACATAGTCATTCTCCTGTACCAACAATTGTTTCGATAACGGCACCATATATTTCTTGATTTCACCTAATTTAGAGGTAATGGTTATTTCACGATTCCCCCTTTTAATTTTGCCAAACCCTACCTCACCGTCAATCTCAGCGACAACAGCCGGATTTGAAGGATTACGCGCTTCAAACAATTCGGTCACACGGGGTAAACCTCCGGTGATGTCGCCGGTTTTTCCGACGGCACGCGGCATTTTTACCAGGACTTCACCCGTCTTAATGATATCACCTTCTTCTTTAATAACGTGGGCACCCAATGGTAATGAATACATTTTTAATGGATTATCAATGCTTTCATAAATATACGCGCCCGGGACTTTCATTTTGTCCTTCGATTCAATGATAATTTTTTCTTTCAATCCGGTTGTTTCGTCCGTTACAATTTTGTATGTAAGGTTTTCTATCATATTCTCGAATGAGAGTCTTCCGGCAACTTCCGAAACGATCACTGCATTGAACGGATCCCATTCGATGACTTTATCGCCTTTCTTGACGGTATCTCCATGTTGAAAATAGAGTTTTGAACCATAAGGGATATTATGCGAATGCAATACGATTTTTGTGTGCGGATCAACAATGCGAATATCTGCCAAACGACTGACTACTACCTTGCAATTTTCACCATCCATATCTACTGCCCGCAGTTCTTCAATTTCGACAATACCGTCAAATTTTGAGACCAAACTACTCTCAGTTGCAATGTTGGATGCAATACCTCCCACATGGAATGTACGCAGCGTCAATTGTGTACCCGGTTCGCCAATGGATTGGGCAGCCGTTACGCCAACCACTTCGCCTTTCTGAACCATCTGTCCGGTAGCCAAATTACGTCCGTAACATTTGGCGCAAACGCCTTTCTTCGACTCACAAGTTAGTACCGAACGTATTTCGACATTTTCAATCGGTGATTCATGTATTTTGCCTGCCGCTTCTTCGCGTATTTCTTCTCCGGCTTCGACCAATGTCTCACCGGTGTTCGGATGAATGATATCGTGTACTGATACGCGGCCTAATATCCGCTCATAAAGAGATGCCACGATTTCGGCATTATTCTTCAGTTCAGAACAAATCAAACCGCGCAAGGTTCCGCAATCTTCTTCATTGATTATCACGTCGTGAGAAACATCTACCAGACGGCGGGTCAAATATCCTGCATCGGCAGTTTTCAACGCAGTATCAGCCAATCCCTTACGAGCGCCGTGCGTAGAGATAAAGTACTCCAACACGGATAAGCCTTCTTTGAAACTCGAAAGGATGGGATTCTCGATTGTAGATCCGGTATCACTCCCGCTTTTCTGAGGTTTTCCCATCAATCCGCGCATGCCCGACAATTGACGAATCTGATCTCTTGATCCGCGGGCGCCCGAGTCCATCATCATATAGACCGAATTGAATCCTTTGTTATCGGAAGATAATTGATTGATTAATGTGGAAGAAACCCTGTTATTGACATGCGTCCAGGTATCGATAATTTGGTTATAGCGTTCATTGAAAGTGATCAATCCCATGTTGTAGTTGGCTGTAATTTGCTCTACCTCATCATAACCTTTGCCTACTAACGATTCTTTTTCTTCCGGAATTAATACATCAGCCAGGTTAAAAGACAGACCGCCTTTAAAGGCCATAAAATAGCCTAAATCTTTAATCTCATCGAGGAACTGCGCCGTACGGGCTACTCCGCATTTTTTGATTACATCTCCGATGATATCACGAAGGGTCTTTTTTCCCCATACTTCATTTATGTATTTTACTTCTTTCGGGATACATTCATTGACCATCAAACGGCCGACAGATGTTTCATAAAGCGTTTTTTTAATGATTCCTTTTTTATCGACAATCATGTTTCCCTGATCGTCCAGATCATTGATATACACCTTGACCTTCGCATGTAAATCCACTTTCTTTTCATTGTATGCAATGGTCGCCTCTTCGGGCCCATAGAATACCAAACCTTCGCCCTTAGCGCCCTGACGTATTTTAGTAATGTAATACAATCCGAGAACCATGTCTTGTGAAGGCACTGTGATCGGAAATCCATTGGCAGGATTTAAAATATTGTGTGAAGCCAACATCAACATCTGGGCTTCCAGGATCGCTTCATTACCCAAGGGTAAGTGAACTGCCATCTGATCGCCGTCAAAGTCAGCGTTAAATGCCGTACAGGACAGGGGATGCAATTGAATCGCTTTCCCTTCGATCAATTTGGGCTGGAAAGCTTGGATACCCAAACGGTGTAACGTAGGCGCACGGTTCAGAAGTACCGGATGTCCTTTCATCACATATTCCAGGATATCCCATACAACAGGTTCTTTGCGATCTACGATTTTCTTTGCCGATTTCACCGTTTTTACGATTCCGCGTTCGATCAATTTACGGATCACAAACGGTTTAAAAAGCTCCGCAGCCATATCTTTCGGTAATCCGCACTCGTGCATCTTCAACTCGGGGCCAACGACAATAACAGACCGGGCGGAATAATCGACGCGTTTCCCCAGCAGATTCTGCCTGAAACGTCCTTGTTTTCCTTTCAAACTGTCGGAAAGCGACTTCAACAAACGATTGGCATCGGTCTTTACGGCGCTCGACTTACGTGAATTGTCGAATAACGAATCAACGGCTTCCTGCAACATGCGTTTTTCGTTACGCAAGATGACTTCAGGCGCTTTGATATCAATCAATCGTTTGAGCCGGTTATTGCGGATAATCACACGTCGATATAAATCATTCAAATCGGAAGTTGCAAAGCGGCCTCCATCCAATGGCACCAACGGTCGAAGTTCGGGAGGAATGACCGGAACGACTTTGACAACCATCCATTCCGGTTTGTTTTTACCCTTGGATGCACGGAATGATTCAACTACCTGCAAACGCTTTAAAGCTTCATTTTTACGCTGTTGGGAAGTATCTGTCATCGCATGGTGACGAAGGTCGTACGAAAGGGCATCTAAATCCAAACGCGCCAACAGTTCATATACGGCTTCGGCGCCGATTTTTGCAATAAATTTATTCGGATCGGTATCTTCTAACAATTGATTCTCTTTGGGCAGATTATCCGCTATTTGCAGATATTCTTCTTCCAAGAGTAAATCAAGTTTCGACACAGAATCAACACATCCCGGTTGAATCACAACATACCGTTCGTAATAGATAATGGAATCCAACTTTTTTGTCGGTAATCCCAAAAGATAACCGATTTTGTTGGGAAGGGTTCGGAAATACCAGATATGTGCCACAGGAACAACCAAATGAATGTGCCCGACGCGTTCACGGCGCACTTTCTTCTCCGTCACTTCCACACCGCACCGGTCGCAGACGATACCTTTATAACGTATGCGTTTATATTTTCCGCAATAACACTCGTAGTTTTTAACCGGCCCGAAAATGCGTTCACAGAACAGTCCGTCGCGCTCGGGTTTATACGTTCGATAATTGATTGTCTCCGGTTTTAATACTTCACCGCTCGAATTTTCGAGAATTTCTTCAGGTGATGCCAATCCAATACTTATTTTTGTAAAGGCAGTCTTTATTTTATTTTCTCTTCTAAAAGCCATACCGATATGTATTTTTTGAATCTTTGAATTTTTGAAATTCGAATTTAATCTAAAGTAAGGCTCAAGCAAAGCCCTCTCAACTCATGAAGTAAGACATTCAATGATTCGGGAATTCCAGCTACAGGCATGGGATCACCCTTTACAATGGATTCATAAGCCTTTGAACGGCCAATTACATCGTCCGACTTGATTGTTAAGATTTCCTGTAAAATATGAGCTGCGCCGAATGCTTCCAAGGCCCACACTTCCATTTCTCCAAATCGCTGTCCTCCAAACTGCGCTTTTCCTCCCAATGGTTGTTGAGTGATCAACGAGTAAGGGCCGATTGACCGGGCGTGCATCTTATCATCGACCATATGGCCGAGTTTCAGGAAGTAAGAGACGCCAACCGTTGCGGGTTGGTCAAACTTTTCGCCTGTCCCGCCATCATACAAATATGTTTTTCCATAATTCGGCAAGTCTGCCTTTTTCGTCCATTGATCCAAATCTTCAATTTGAGCGCCGTCAAAAATCTGTGTGGCAAACTTCACGTTGAGTGTTCTTCCCGCCCATCCCAATACGGCTTCAAAAATCTGTCCCAAGTTCATACGCGAAGGTACGCCAAGTGGATTCAAGCAAATATCAACAGGCGTTCCATCTTCGAGGAAAGGCATATCTTCCTGGCGAACAATCTTTGATACGATACCTTTATTGCCATGGCGGCCGGCCATTTTGTCGCCAACCTGTATTTTTCGCTTTTTCGCAATATATACTTTGGCGATTTGGACAATACCAGTAGGCAGTTCGTCGCCTATGGTGATGTCGAATTTTTTCCGGCGCAACTCGGCATCCAGCTCCTTATGCTTCTTCAAATAATTGACAACCAATCTCTTGATTAATTCGTTTTTATGCAGGTCAATGGTCCATTTGCTAAGTTGTACGGAATTATAATCCAACTCCGACAGAACTTTTTGTGTAAATTTCGCATTCTTGGGGATCACATCCATGTTTAGATAATCTTTTACGCCTTGCGAGACTTTTGCCGAAGTAAGTTGTAAGAGTTTCTCGACCAATTGATGCTTCAAATCGCCCATTTTCTTTTCGTATTCTTCATCCAACTTGGGCAAAGTGGCTTTATCGGTCAACCGGTTTGTGCGTTTTTTAATGTTTTTACAAAACAGGCTGGTATCAATGACAACACCTCGCAACGAAGGTGTCGCTTTCAATGAGGCATCTTTGACATCGCCTGCTTTATCTCCGAAGATTGCCCGCAATAATTTTTCTTCCGGCGAAGGGTCTGATTCTCCTTTGGGTGTAATTTTACCGATCAGGATATCACCCGGTTCCACATGAGCGCCTACACGGATAATCCCACGTTCGTCGAGGTTTTTAATCGCATCTTCGCTGACATTCGGAATATCGGAAGTTAATTCTTCCATACCCCGTTTTGTTTCACGGACTTCCAAGATATATTCGTCGACATGTACAGAGGTGAAATAATCTTCGCGCACCATCCGTTCATTCAATACAATCGCATCTTCGTAATTATATCCTTTCCAAGGCATATAAGCTACCATCACATTACGTCCCAGAGCCAATTCACCGTTCTGGGTCGCAAAGCCTTCCGTTAAGATATCCCCTGTTTTGACTTTTTGACCTTTCTTGCAGATCGGGCGCAAATCGACCGTAGTGCTTTGATTTGTCTTACGCCATTTGGGGACGTCATATACTTTGACGGCTTCTTCAAAGCTCACAAATTCTTCGTCTTCTGTCCTGTCATATTTGATTTTGATGCAGGTCGAGTCGACATAAATGATTTCGCCATTTCCGTCTGCAACAATCTGTGAACGCGAATCCCGTGCAACCTGCCCTTCAATACCCGTACCGACAATCGGTGATTCCGAACGGATCAAAGGTACCGCCTGACGCATCATGTTCGAGCCCATCAAAGCCCGGTTGGCATCATTATGTTCCAAAAACGGGATTAAAGCTGCGGCAATGGACGCGATCTGAGTGGGCGATACGTCCATCAGATGGACTTCATTCGGATTGGCTACCGGAAAATCGGCTTCAAATCTTGATTTGATCCTGTCTTGAATGAAATAACCATTGTCATCCAAAGGTGCATTACCTTGTGCCACAATTTTGTCCTCTTCTTCTTCCGCCGTATAATAAGACAACGACTCTTCCGAAAAACTGACTTTTCCATTCTCAACCGTCCGGTAAGGCGTGGTAATAAATCCCAAGTCGTTGATTTTCGCATAGACACAAAGCGATGAAATCAAACCGATGTTCGGACCTTCTGGGGTTTCAATCGGGCAAAGTCGTCCATAATGTGTATAGTGGACATCGCGGACCTCAAAACCTGCCCGTTCGCGCGATAATCCACCCGGTCCTAATGCGGATAAGCGGCGTTTGTGGGTTATTTCGGCTAATGGGTTGGTCTGATCCATAAATTGCGATAAGGCATTGGTGCCGAAAAACGAATTGACAACCGACGAAATGGTTTTGGCATTAATCAGGTCGATCGGAGTAAATACTTCGTTGTCGCGAACATTCATCCGTTCACGAACCGTGCGCGCCATACGTGCCAAGCCCAATCCAAATTGGTTGTAAAGTTGTTCGCCAACTGTCCTTACCCTGCGATTGCTCAAATGGTCTATATCGTCAACAATGGCTTTCGAGTTAATTAACTCGATCAGGTATTTGATAATCTCAATGATATCCTCTTTGGTCAAGACTTTTGTATCTTCGCTGGTGGTCAGATTCAGTTTCCTGTTGATGCGGAAACGTCCGACATCGCCTAAGTCATATCTTTTTTCTGAAAAGAATAAATTGGTAATCACCTCACGGGCGCTCATTTCATCGGCGGGTTCCGCATTCCGCAGTTGGCGGTAGATATAGAGTACGGCTTCTTTTTCCGAATTACTCGGATCTTTCTGTAAGGTGTTATAGATAATTGCATAATCCGAAAGGTTCTGGTCTTCGCGATGTAAGAGGATATATTGTGTGCCTGAATCCACAATTGCGTCTATATTTTCCTCACTCAAAACCGATTCGCGGTCGACCACCACATCGTTTCGTTCTATGGACACGACTTCGCCTGTATCTTCATCTACAAAATCTTCAATCCAGCTTCTCAATACCCTGGCGGCCAGTCTGCGGTCAAAATATTTCCTGAGATTGGATTTTGTGACTTTAATTTCTTCGGCTAAATTAAAGATTTCAAGGATATTTTTATCACTTTCAAATCCGATTGCACGTAAGAGTGTTGTCACCGGTAATTTTTTCTTCCGGTCGATATAGGCATACATCACATTGTTGATGTCCGTTGCAAATTCAATCCATGATCCTTTAAACGGGATAATACGTGCAGAATAAAGCTTGGATCCATTCGCATGGATGCTCTGTCCGAAAAATACGCCGGGTGAGCGATGTAATTGAGACACAACGACCCGTTCAGCGCCATTAATAACAAAGGTTCCTTTCTCCGTCATGTAGGGTATAGGTCCCAGATATACATCTTGAATGACTGTTGAAAAATCCTCATGTTCAGGGTCAGTACAGTATAATTTCAATTTTGCCTTCAACGGTACGCTGTAAGTCAAACCGCGGGCAATACATTCGTCTATCGTATAACGTGGAGGATCAACATAATAATCTAAAAACTCCAATACAAAATTATTGCGGGTATCGGTTATGGGAAAATTCTCGGCAAAGACTTTGTATAACCCTTCCTTTTTTCTTTTTTCAGGTGGGGTATCTAATTGAAGAAAGTCTTGAAATGACTTCAATTGTACGTCAAGAAAATCGGGATAGGGCAGAAAGTTCTTAATTGATGCAAAATTAATTCTTTGAGTTTCAGTTG
>JAIRJR010000215.1 GCA_031260575.1 Tannerella sp. | reverse complement strand
ACGCAAAAAAACACATTCATACAAATTTGCAAGGAGTTGGTTTTTAGTTGAATGAAATTTGCGAAGATTTGTGTCATCTGCGTCATTTGCGTTCTAAATTACTTTTAAGACAGCCCCAACGGGGAAATTTTATCTTTTTATCATATTAACAGTCCATCCTTTATTGGTTGCAATATTTGAACTGCAAGTAGTAGTGCCGGGATTACCGTATATGGATATATATTTTGTTAATCCTTCAAAAAGGGATATATCGTTACTGTGTAATGAGCCAAACAAGGCATCCAATGCAACGGCTGATAATTGATTGGAGAAGCACTCCAAACCAAACAGCGTAGTATTGTTTTTCATATCCAAACTCGTTAATTGATTATGTGAGCAATCCAAAAAATATAAAAAAAGATTCTTGCTTACATCCAAACGTGTCAATTGATTATCGGAACAATACAAAACCTTCAATGCCGCATTCTCGCTTACGTCTAAACTCGTTAATTGATTACGCGAGCAACCTAAGTTAACTAACTCAAGATTATCGCCCACATTCAAACGTGTTAATTGATTATTGTTACAATCTAAAGTATTTAGACCTTTATTTTTACTCACATCTAAAGCAGTTAATTGATTTCCACTACAACCCAAGGCATTTAACAAAAGATTCTTGCTTACATTCAAACTCGTCAATTGATTATCGGAACAAGACAAATCTCTCAACACAGCATTCCCGCTTACGTCTAAACTCGTTAATTGATTACCGGAGCAATGCAATATCGAGATATTTTCGCCGTATATCCTTATTATGCGAATGTTTGAAGTTGAATAATTGTGGTTGAAAATTAAGATTTCATCTGTAAACATTTTCGTTTCTTCTGCCGAACCATCCCCCCAGTCAATGGTGGCCGACCCTGTGCCATATACACCGATTAATACTTCGCCTGTTATTTTAGTAGTCATCTGCATAGGTCCAGGCACTATATCATCTTCATCCTTATTGCAGGATGTAACGATTGTCGACAAAAACATGCCGACTGCGACTAAATACGAATAATAATTTTTCATTTTGATTTTATGATAATTGATTGATGAATAACTCACTTAATATTTTTTCCGCCCCCGCCGGCGCGAGTTTGCAACTCGTGCCTTATTCCATGGTCAGCGAATAGTTACGTCTTTTTCCGCGCTGATACTTCCCATCCAAATACGTCCGTTTTCAAGCGTTAAATCTTTTTGTGATATTCCATAATTTAATCCCGGAAATCCAAAGTACATCCTATAATTGCCTGCGGGCACTGACTCAAATTGATTATATGTTATTGATATGTTTTTACGCTCACCACTTTTTATAAGCGTTAACCATTCTTTTTTCCATGAATTCCAAGGCTCCGGACGAATTACAGTTTCCTGATGTGTATATGATTTCGCGTATGGAACAGTCTGAAATGTTGGCCCATTTGTAAAATAATGGAATAAGCCGAATCCCATTTTATCCGGATCCAAATAATAGTAGTCAAAAGTATCCGGATTGGATAATTCAAATTTTAGGACGACTTTCCCGTTTGAAACCTGAACGGATTGTATTTCACAGTGTAATCCTTCATGGTATTGGTTGTACCTCTTTAGTGCCGCAATGATCCGTTCATCATCGCGTCGATCTTCTATACCTGTATATGGTTGAAAAGAAATGCGGATAATATCTTCTTCATGTAAACGTGGGTTGGATGTATATGCTCCTACGGGAAGAGAAGAAAGATACAATGGATGAAATGAACAATTATAAATTTTATCACGGCCAACATATACCGATATTGAACCACCGCGATCCACTTTTTCAAGGTATGGCAACTTTTTTTTCAGATAAATCATGTGCGTGGATACATCGTAAAAATCAATATCCGATGTAGGCACAATAGAGTTGTCGCCCATTTTCAACCAAAGTCCGCCGGTAAAATCTACTCCTTCTACTCCGTCTTTGTCACAACCGGTTAAGGCAAAAATGCCGATAACAAACGCCATAACAACAGGCTTTGTCCATGTACCAAAAAAATTCCTTCTACTCATCAGGCTTTTCGAACTCGCCCCGTTTTTGAAATGGTCTCCGGCTTCCATTATTCTATTTGAACTTCTTATCTGTTCCATAATTTTTACTTTAATTGTGTCTTATCGTCTATAACAAGTCACCTAAGGAAACGGAGTTTCGAATAAATAAGAACATTCAACTTCATGTTCAGACTAAAGTTATTGAGCCATTCTTCATCTACTTCTGCATAGGATGCTTTGCCCGTAAAAGATTCTATGTAAGGATTAGGGTGTTTTTCATAATTTTTGTTGATAATAGAAGCACCTGAACTATCAAAAAAATAATACGCAACACCACCGCTCCCGAATCCCATATTGGTCACATATATGTCTTGACCCTTATATTTCTCAAGCCAAATGCTACCAATGTAATTTCCGGTTTTGTCGGTTTTGGACAACTCTATCAATTTCGTGAGCCATGGAGGATTTTCATCTTTTGAGTCACAACTTGAGAACATCATTCCGCAAATCATCGCTGAAATAACCATTAATACTACTCTTTTCATTTTTCCACTGATTTAAATTATACTTTGTTCTACTAATTCCCAATTTTTCGCGTTATTGTCAACCGCACTGACGTTGGCTTGCCTACATCGGCCATCGGGGCGTGGTGGCGGCT
>JAIRJR010000206.1 GCA_031260575.1 Tannerella sp. | reverse complement strand
ATCGCTTAATTTGACTGTCTTACATGAGAAAAGCAGTACGAAAGCCAAAAACAGACATCCCCAACATCTCCATGGAAGGGGCTTTCTCCCCCGTGAGGGGAGTTGGAGGGGGGTTCTTTGACTTATAACCATATCGGACTATTAACGAAAAACGGCAAATCTTATTGTGTAGTCGTTCAGTTAATTGCATTTTTGATGCGATTGCCCCGGTGAAATAATTGTTTATAAGAGGTATTTTCAAAAAAAACTTTTATCTTTGCATTTGCATTGATTATGAACGTTTCCATTGACAAGAAAACGTGGTGAAGCAATGGATATGGTTTCGGAAAATCAAGATAAGGGAATTGAATTTTTTTAAATATTAAATCTTAAATATTAAACTGTTGTATCATGGATCAAAAAATCTCAAGACGCCGTTTTCTTGGCGTATCGGCAACTGCCGCAGGTCTTTTAACCATTGTTCCGAGTTTTGCGGTAAGCGGACTTGGGCATGTAGCTCCGAGTGATAAATTGAATATTGCCGGTATTGGTGTGGGTAATGGAGGGAAGGGGCGCGTTAACCTCAACAATATGAAATCGGAAAATATCGTTGCCTTGTGTGATATTGACTGGGAATACGCTAAAAATACTTTTGAGGCATATCCCGATGCGAAACGTTATGTTGACTTCCGCAAAATGCTCGATGAAATGGGCAAAAGTATCGATGCCGTCGTAATTGCTACGCCCGACCATACACATGCCGTATGTGCTATGGCATATATGCAAGCAGGCAAACATGTGTACGTGCAAAAACCATTGACTCATTCCGTATTTGAATCAAGGACATTATTGGAAGCGTCGCGTCGATACAAAGTTGTGACCCAAATGGGTAATGAAGGGCACAGCAGAGACGAGGTAGCAGAAGTATGCGAATGGATATGGAGTGGAGCGATCGGTGAAGTCACCCGTATCGATGCATGGACAAACCGTCCGATTTGGCCGCAGGGGCTTATGCGTCCGGAAAAAGGCCAATGGGTTCCCGAACAACTCAATTGGGATTTGTTTATCGGCCCGGCAGCCATGCGTCCCTACCATCGGGCATACCATCCCTGGGATTGGCGCGGTTGGTGGGATTTTGGAACCGGCGCGCTTGGCGATATGGCTTGTCATGTGCTTGATGTCGTTTTCGCTGCGATGAAATTAGGACACCCGGTAGCTGTTGAAGCTTCATCTACAGCCTTCAATACGGATAGTGCGCCGGTAGCTGCCACCATTCATTATGATTTTCCCGCCCGTCCGAAAGAAGCGAAGCTAAACATGCCGGCTGTGAAGGTGACATGGTACGATGGCGGATTGCAACCCCGTCGTCCGGAAGGATTGCCGGATAATGAAGAATTAGGTACCGGAAGCAACGGCGCCATTTTCCATGGAACCAAAGGGATCTTAGTCTGTGGAAACTACGGGGAGAAATACCGGCTGTTGCCTGAAAGTAAATTTGCCAATTTGCCTAAACCCCCTGCCCGTTTGCGTCGCGTGGGTATGAGTCACGAAATGGATTTCGTACGCGCTTGCAAAGAATCGCCTGAGAATCGTGTTTTGCCACTTTCCAATTTCGAATATGCAGGACCACTCAATGAGATGGTCGTGATGGGAAACTTGGCGGTACGGCTGAAAGGGCTGAATAAAAAATTAATGTGGGACGGCGAAAATATGCGTATCACCAACTTAACAGACACCGATGAAATCAGGGTTCCCAATGGCATACCCAATCAGGATCCCCGTCAAGTAAGGCTGAATGCCAAACAAGCCGCCGAAGAATATGTGCGTCACACGTATCGTGAAGGATGGTCGCTTTAGGTAATGATTATGAAGACAGGATACGCCCCCGCGCCTTTTACCTCAGAAAACCCCCAATAAAGCCATTTACACCATGTCAACGAATCACATTAAATGCCACTGTTGCCCACAAAGTTCTGAGGAACCTTCTTCAGAGATCAAATCGGGAATTTCACGCCGTAATTTTGTCACCATGGGTGGCGTATTGCTGGGCGGTCTTACCTTAGCGAATTTGCAAAATCATGCTTTTGCTTCAGAAATCCTTGGCGTGAAGGCTGATGATGCCCCTCTTGCCCCTCTTCCGAGAAAACCTTTGATTGTCAAACCGATCCTTGTTTATGATGTGCCTTCGCCGCAGGAACAAAACTCGTGGCGAAACTGGGGTGGAATCCATTCAAGGGCAGATGCACAGGCTGAAACAAGCCGTATCAGTACTGAACTTGCCATTCTTAAAGCCAAAGCCGACTATCCCATTGATTTCTTGGAAGTCTCCATGGTGACAAATATCACGGAAATGAACAACCATGCCGATATTGCCAAAAGCGATACGATTGTGCTTTATGGAGCGGGATATAATGTCAATGGCGTTCAGAACTTCGGTAAAGACGTGATCTTCTTCCAGCGTTGGCGAAGCGGTCCCGTCTATTTGCAATATGAGATAATCAGCCCGCGTTTTCTTCGCCGGCATACCGATGCTGTGGTCGTGTCGGGAATAGGTCACTCCGACATCGTGACCGACAGTACCGAAGAACTCAATTGGCGTTTTCGGGCACTCTGCGGACTGAAGAACACAAAGGGTTCAAAAATTGTCACAATTGGAGGCGCCGGTGCTTGGGCGCAACCGAGAAATGTCGTTCCCGATTTGGTTAAAAAAATCTGGGGTTTTGAATATCACGATGTCAACTACGATGAATTAGGCAAATTGATTGATGAAGCCAAAGCCGACAGGACTCTCATGGCTAAAGTAAAAAAACGCGCCGACGAATATCTCAAGATACCCGGAACTCAATTAGAAACGAAAGAAGATTTCTTTGTGAACTGCTTCGTGCTTGATGAGATTTTCAGGATGTTGATGCAAAAAGTAGGTACGAATAAGATCACCGTCAATTCGTGCATGGGAGCCATCATGCCCAAGTCGAAGACCACGGCTTGTTTCACGTTGACAACACTCAATGACGATGGTTATTTAGCTTTTTGCGAATCCGATTTTGTTGCAATACCCAGTGGCGTATTGTTGGGAAATATCACAGGTAAGCCCGTTTTCCTATGTAATCCTACTTATCCGCACGATCAGATCATTACGGTATCCCATTGTACAGCGCCTCGAAAGATGGACGGTAAGAACTACGATCCGGTCCGGATCGTTACGCATTACGAGTCGGACTATGGCGCCGCTCCCTGGGTGGATGCTCCTCTCGGCACAATGACCACCCATATCGCTCCAAGTTTTAAATCCGATCGTTGGGTTGGATTGAAAGGTAAGATCGTCGAAGTTCCGTTTCGTCCGATTTGCCGCACCCAGTTCGACATTCAGTACGGAATGCCCGACAGCCTTCTTGCAGAACGGATGCCCGGCTTCCACTGGATGACCTGCTACGGCGACTATCGCAAGGAGATCGGCTACGCCCTCCGCCGGGTCGGCATCGAATGGGATAATCTTGACGAAGTGCCGGTAAAAGAGATGTGCTGAGGTTTGCCACCGGCAAATCTATAGTAATAAATTGTGTGTTTTTATGTAAAAATATCGCATTTTGTTTGTTGATTTCAGAATGTTCATTATATTTGCATGTTCATTGACAATGAACGCATATAAACAAATGAACAGTTTTTATGAAGTCAGAAGTAAGTATTCTTGAAGAAGTCCAAAGTAAACTCTTTGATAATAAAGGGATTTCGATTGTGTTTTCTAATAGTAAGAGAGTAAATAATAGTATTGCAAAGATTAAAAATGAACGCTTTGTTGTCGATGTAAAACCCGAAATTACACAGGGCAATAAAGGTATTGTGCTTCGACAACTAAAAGAAGCCTCACGGGAAGAAAATTTACCGATACTCCTTATTGCGAAATATATACCTTCTGCTATTGCCAAGTCTTTTGTAGAAGATGGTGTCAGCTATATAGATGCAGCCGGAAACTGTAATATACGGCAAAATAGTCTTTTACTTATTATCGAAGGGAAAAAAGTAGAGCGACTCCCTAAAACAAACCAGCCCCGCGCTTTTCAAGAGGCAGGAATAAAATTAATATTTTGTTTGCTTGTTAATACTGACAATATCGATAAATCGTTCCGAGAACTTTCCGAACTATCTCAGATAGCGTTAGGTTCTGTCAGTACAATTATTCAGGAGCTTGTAGATTTGAAATTCATTTTAAAAACGAAAAATAAAAAAGTTCTGAAAAACAAACCTGAACTTTTGCAACGCTGGGTTATTGCCTATAATGATGTACTTCGTCCTAAATTGTTCATAAAAAAAATGAGTTTTATTAATAAATCCGATTATGCGAATTGGAATAATTTGGATTTGTTTTCATTTTCTGAAAAGACGCTCTGGGGAGGAGAATGTGCGGCAAGTATTTTGACAAAAAGTATTACACCGGCAAACTATACAATCTACACAGACCAAACTTGGCAATCTGTTGGAAAAACCTTAAAGCTAATTCCCGATGAAGACGGTAAAGTAGAATTACTTCGATTATTCAATAGACCGGAAGAAGAACATATAGTTTCTCCTCTTTTGATATACGCAGATTTAATGAATAGCGGCGAAAGTAGAAATTTAGAAACCGCGGAAATAATACTGAACAATGAGTTACAATATCTCAAATGATAAGTTAAACAATCCGATATTGAAAGATTTATTGAAAGAGTTGAATGATTTCTTTGTCTCTTTCAATATGGATTTCTATGTGATTGGCGCCACAGCTCGCGATATGATTTTGAGCAATTTGCATGATTTGGTTCCCGACCGCAAAACGATTGATCTGGATATTGCCATTGCCATATCAGATTGGAGTCAGTTTCAAACCATTGAGAAAGAACTACCGGAAAAAGAAAGTTTTGAAAAAAGTAAGGAACAAAAACAACGTTTTATCTATCAAGGAGTTTACATTCTTGACATTGTCCCATTTGGCGATGTAGCAAAAAATGATAGAACTTGCAGAAGAAAGCCCATTGATAAATCAATTAGTAGAATCGGATGCAAGCCTGCAATATGAACAAGTTTTATCTTGTCTTGAATCAATGCTTAAAGAATGGAAATCATGAAAACGAAAGATATGGAACACACAATCGACGATGTCGTATTGGAAGACAACCAACTGATTTGTGCACTGACTAAAAAGATAAAAACAGCGAACGAAAAAGAACTCACTTTGCAATCAATGATTATGATGCTCAATGAGGAATACAACTTCGATTAGAAAGATATGGAGCGCGACTTCGCTTTCTCATACGAAGATGATGAAGGGAAAACAAAGCGGGTAAGTCCGGTTGCTATTTCGTATTCAGCAAATCACAGAAGTTGATGTAAATCAATATGCTATCCTCTCTCCAAAACCATACTTCAAACACAACTTTTGACGATTCAATTCTTATTTTCTGATATCTATCGGATTCGCTATCCCCGATTTCAACGCGATTTTTTGAGTTCTGTCATTGTATTTCACCTGTATGATGCAATCGTAGGCGGCGACAAGTGTGGCGGCAGTCAACCGGTTGTTTTCCCATTTCATATCTACCGTAATATTACCTCGCGCCTTTAATCCTTTTACCTCTCCTTTATCCCAGGCTTTCGGCAGGGCGGGCAGAAGAGATATCAGGTTGTCTTGATGGCTTTGAATCAGCATTTCGGCGATGCCTGCGGTGAAACCGAAATTGGCATCGATTTGAAATGGCGGGTGGTCGGTGAACAGATTGAATAATATGCGTTCGCGTTGTAATTCAACAGCTTTATGCCATGCGGCATCGCCATTGCCCAGACGGGCGTAGAAATTGATCAACCATGCCTTACTCCATCCCGGTGAACTGCCTTGTCCTTGCCGGGCATATTCCTGGCGACGCTCAATGGTTTTTTTCGCTGCTTCAAAAAGGGTTTTGTTGGCAGGCGTGATTTCCGATCCGGGATATAAACCAAAGAGTTGCGACATGTGCCGGTGCCCGGGCTCTACTTCTTCGTAATCTTCAATCCATTCTTGAATGATTCCGTAGCGTGGACTCACTTTGGTTGGCGGTAAATCTTTGATCACCGATAGAAGGCGTGTCAAATATTTTTTGTCGTCGCCTAACAAATTTCCTGCTTTGATACAGGCGTTAAAAAGCTCGCGTATCAATTGGATATCTTTGGTAGCGCCATATGTCAACATAAATGTTTCGCCGGTTGGCAAACGGTATCGGTTTTCGGGCGAATTGGATGGCGCCGTAACCCATTTGCCGTTTTTATCCCTTATGATAAAATTTAATACAAAATCCGCTGCCTCCTTCATGACAGGCCAGGCTTCGCGCAGATAATGCAAGTCTTTTGTAAACAGGTAATGTTCCCATTGATGCAGAACCAACCATGAGGCAGCCATGGGATAGGTACCCCAACCCACTCCATCGGAGATAGCCGTGCGCCCAAACACATCGGTCAGATGGTTCATTGTCCATCCTGTTGAATTGTAGGTCTTTTCGGCTGTAATGCGTCCGGGAATACGAAGTGCATTGATCAGGTTGTTTAATGGAAGAAATGATTCGGAAAGGTTACATACTTCGGCAGGCCAGTAATTCATCTGAATATTGATATTGGTGTGGAAGTCGGCATTCCACGGTGCATCAAACTCTTGATTCCATATCCCTTGCAGATTGGCGGGTAAAATACCGGGTTTGCGCGATGAATTCATCAATAAGTAGCGACCATATTGAAATAGTAATGTAGTGAAACCCTTGTCGTCTGTGCCGTTTTTAACTGCTTCCAGGCGTTTGTTGGTCGGTTGGGTCGAATTCATTTCATCGTATAAATTCAGTGACACACGGTTGAAAAGTGCCATATGATCTTTAATATGATCCGATTTCACCGTATCGAATGGTTTATTTTTTACTTGCGAAAGGATGGTTTCGCACTTTTGAATGGGGTCGATCGTGCGATCGAAGTTCAAGATTGAAAGATTATAATCGGTTGCAGCGGTAATATAGAACACGGCTTCATCAGCGTTTTCAACAAAGAATGAATTATTTACAGTTGTCAAAGACCCGCCTTTATGATATCCGGCGGCACGTGCGGCAAACTTCATGTACATACCGGCAGGCGAAGCGTCTCTTTTGGGTAAATCAACGATCTGTCCGGTCAAGGTTATTTCATTATTGCCTGTTACATTGACAGATGCGTCTTGCTTTCGGGATAGTGATAGTTTGAAGTTTAATTTGCCCGCTTGATTACTCGAAATCCGTATTCCGATCACATCATTCACTGCCGATATGAAAACTTCCTGTGTGATCCCGATTCCATCGAGTTCGAAAGTCGAAGTAGCGATTCCGGTTTCGAGGTCTAACTGTCGCCTGTATCCGGGATATTCGCCCCTTCTTCCGGCGGGCGAGCCTGCGTATTGGATGGTGATATCGCCCACAGGCTGGTACGATCTGATTCTTAACGGGGCGCTTTTCAGCGATTCTTCGGCTAATGCGGCTGCTTTGGCGATTTCACCGTCAAGTAACAATTGTTGTATGGTTTTCAATGAAGTACGTGCATCGGCATCGGATTGGGTTTGGCATCCAGCCCATAGACTTTCTTCGTTGAATTGGATGGTCTCGTTCGGAAAAGCGCCGTAAACCATAGCGCCCAGACGACCGTTGCCAATCGGAAGCGCTTCGTTCCAATTGTTTGCAGGCTGCTCGTACCATATGGTTTGATTTGGCGTTTGAGCCATGATTGCAAAGCAAAAACAGGTGTAAATGGAGATGGTTGAAATGATCTTTTTCATTTGGATTGGATTTGATTTGCAGACAAAATACGGAAAAAATATCCAAACATGCAAATCTTTTCTGTTTTCAACCTTTTTTGTATACATGTCGGCCGGCTTAAATTCGGTTAAACATTTAATTCCGCTTTTCCTGGTTTGAATAATCACATTTGCATGAAATAAACATTGGATAGTCTTATTAAACCATTCCGTTTTTTTGATGTCTATAATTAAACGCGAATAAGAAACAGAGTTATTAATCTTTAAAAAGAAACCGTCATGAAACGATTACTGATTATTTTAGGTTTAGGTTTGACAATCGGAATGGCGAATGTTAAAACCGTCGAAGCACAAATCGTAAATGTTTATGTAAACATTGACTTTCAGCCTGCCTGGGGACCTGCCGGTTATGATTATGCCGCCTTCTATTATTTCCCCACATTGAATATCTATTACGACGTCAATCAAGCTTTATTCTATTATCTATACAGGCGCAATTGGGTAAGTTCGTATTATTTGCCGGTACGTTTTCAAAATTATGATTTTTATTCTTTGTATAAAGTGGTTATCAATGATTACCATAGCCCCTGGTTGCATAATGGATTACACAGGTCGTCGTATGCACACTTCCGCAATGTCAGAACACAACACCCCATCCGCTTTATGGCTGCCGACCATCGTTACCATCGAGCAAGGATGAACACTCGTGCATGGGTAGAACCAAGGCAGGTGATAAACCGTCAGTCGGGTTCCATCACAAGGAATACTCCGGCTCCCCGGAACAATTATATAGCGCCCAGACAGCCGGTTGCTCCGCGAAGAGATATCCGGACGCCAAATAACAATCAGAGTGTCAGGAGCCAAACGACCCCTCGCCATAACCAAAATCCATCTGTGACACCGCGTCAAAATACACCGGAAAACAGACCAGCCCCGTCATTGCAAAGGGATTTAAGAAGGAGTCAGGATAGCAAAGAGGTTATAAGCAACCGGAGCGCAACCCGCTCTAACCAAAATAAGACAGTAACCCGTTCAAGCCGTACGGAAAACAGCAGAGTTACTATCAATAGAAGCAATAGGCAAAACAATAATACACCATCGACAAGATCGTCTGAAAGTACACGCAGCAGCCGTTCGGGAAGAGGATAGATTTAGTAAGATATTAGAATTTAGTTGTTTAGGTTTGGTTTTATAAGGTTTTTGAATTTTGTTAGGCAGGAATTGTTTTCATTAAGCATTTCCTGCCTGTTTTTTTGTATTTTTGTGCGATGAAGTTCGCAGAAGTCCTATTGCCATTGCCGTTAGAGAATACGTATACTTACCGTATTCCCGATGAAATGTTGCCTTTTGTACAGGCGAATGATCGGGTGATTGTGCCTTTTGGGAAAAAACATTTATATATAGCTGTTGTAAAGCAAATTCATGAAAGCGTTTCAGGCGTTACGTATGAAATCAAAGAGATCATGGAGGTTTTGGATTCATGTCCGGTGATTAATCCCCGGCAGATGCAATTCTGGGAATGGATCGCTTCGTATTATCTTTGTAAAACAGGCGAAGTATACAAAGCGGCTGTTCCCACCGGATTAATCAGCCTCGAACCGGACAAAAAATACGTTCCCCGAAAAGAAACCTGTATCCGTTTATCGGCAGTCTGTAACGATGAAGAAGTGATCCATGCAGTTTTCAATAGCCTGAAACGGGCGAAGCAGCAAGAACGGTTATTACTAAATTACGTGGATTTAGCGCAGCCTTTTCAGCCTGAATTGTCGAGGGAGGTATCCAAAAAGGAATTGGTGAAAGCAAGTGGAATACATACATCTGTTTTGGAGGGATTAATCAAGCGGGGTATATTGGAATATTATGAAAGAGAAGTTAGCCGTATACAACAATCCAACATCGAATGTAAACCGCCAAATCCATTGACTGAAGATCAACAAAAGGCTTATGTAGATATACAGGCTTCTTTTCAAAAAAGACAGGTTTGCCTTTTACATGGCGTTTCAATGTCGGGGAAAACGGAAATCTATATTCACGTTATTTTGGAAATGCTGCAAAATGGATCGAATGTTCTATGTTTGCTTCCCGAAATCGGTATTACAAAAAGAATGACGGAGAGATTGGCGCATTTTTTCGGCAACCGCTTATTGGTGTATCACTCCGGAATTTCGGACAACGAACGTGTGGAGATTTGGAATCATGTATTATGCGCCCAAGAACCCACAGTGACAATAGGTGTCCGTTCGGCTGTGTTTTTACCTTTTGTCAATTTGGGATTGGTGGTTGTCGATGAAGAACATGACGCCTCATACAGGCAACAAGACCCGGCTCCCCGATTCCACGCACGAAATGCGGCGATTATGCTTGCCCGGATGTATGGTGCAAAAACATTACTTGTTTCGGCAACTCCCTCATTAGAGTCGTATTATCATGCCTTGACGGGGAAATACGGGTTTATATCTTTAAAAAGCCGGTATGGTGTGATTCCCTATCCTGAAATCAAGATAGCAGACATTAAAGATTTGAAGCGCAGGAAAATCATGAAGGACACCTTATTTTCGCCCGTATTAAAAGAAAAGATGGAGGAGGCGCTCAAGCGAAACAGACAGGTTGTCTTGTTTCAGAACCGACGCGGATTTGCGGAGGTGATGGAATGTAGGACATGCAGTCATGTTGTGCATTGTACCCATTGTGATGTGTGCCTGACGGTTCATAAATATTTGAACCGGTTGGTTTGTCATTATTGCGGTTATTCGATTTCACTTCCTGTGCATTGTCCTGTTTGCGGCGGGAAAGAGATACGGTTAATGGGATTCGGAACGGAAAAAGTCGAAGCGGAAATCGAAATGCTTTTTCCCGGTGTTCAAGCAAAACGTTTAGATATGGACACAGCCCGTACACGAGGTTCTTATGAACATATCTTGACCGGTTTTGAAGCGGGCAAATCGAAGATACTAATCGGCACACAGATGGTTGCCAAGGGATTGGAATGTTCCCAAGTCGGTGTTGCCGGGATTCTGAATGCGGATAGCCTGATGAATGTCCCTGATTTTCGTGCACACGAGCGGGCATTCCAATTGATAACGCAGGTATGCAACCTTGCCGGTAGGAGTAACCGGCCGGGATCAGTGGTCATACAGACTTCCCGGCCTGATCATCCGTTGATTCAGGCGGTACGGTCGTTCGATTACGAACGCATGGCTACCGACCAATTGAGTGAGCGGAAAATGTACCGGTATCCCCCTTATTTCCGGTTGATTGTGTTGGTATTACGTTGCGGCAACGAACAGTTACTTGAGCAGATAACCAACCGCTATGCTGAAATCTTGTATGCAGAATTAAAAGAAAGGGTTTTGCCACCTTTTACGCCTCCCGTAGCAAGGGTACAGGTTTTGTATGTCCGTCAGATTCTGTTGAAGCTGGAAATAAACCTTCCTATCGAACAAGTACGGAGTATTTTAGATAAAGCCAACCGGCAAATGCAAACTCAACCCGGATTTAGTAAGATTATGTTGCATTATGAGGTGGACAATTGAAGGTTTTCGTTAACCCAACTTGCCTTTGTTAAGCGGCATTTATAATGCCGCTTGATCATATCCGAATTTCAAATTCGGTCAAAACAAACATGAACGACAAGGCAATGGCCGCTCAACAAAGGCGGCAATGCAATTAACAATCAACAAGGTATTGTTCACTTTTGACTTTATATGGCTTTCTTCGGCAGGTTTTTGATTCCATTTAAGAAATCTTTCACATTCATGCGTTTTTTTCCGGCTGATTGCATGGATAACAAGCGTAAAAAACCGTCATTGGCGGCAATGTCCAAGTGGTTTTTGAAATCGGTAATGATTGTGCCTGTTTGTAAATTATGGGGTTTCGGAACGATTACCGTTTCGTAGATTTTCAATGTTTGGAAAGTTCCATCCGGCATTTCAATTTCGGTCCATGCGGCAGGGTAGGGTGATAATCCGCGAATAAAATTATAGATTACACA
>JAIRJR010000205.1 GCA_031260575.1 Tannerella sp. | reverse complement strand
TCCCATTACTTTTCTTCTTTCCAAAATCATGGTGTGCCTTCATAGTTGCTCAATGGAATGAATGATTTGCTGAAGGGTTACCCGCTGATAATTACCCGGAATGGGGAAATTCAATTCCATCGGTGCATCGATCTCCATATTCGAGAATTGCAACATAAGCGTATGTTGTGCTTGATTGCCGGTCTTCAGGCGAAAATCCATCTTCATCGGAAAAAGTTGCCGGTCTACGCGACCGAAATCGGAGTAACTACAGTTCAGTAATTCTTGGGTTGACGAATCCTTGATTTCTGTCACACACAGATTTACGTCCGAATTGGTGGAAAAATCATATTGAAAACCCGCCCGGTCGTTCGTTCGCAAGCGATAACCCGTCCGGGTCTGTTCCCATTTGAAAAACTTAAACCGGTTATCCGTGAGTTCTGTTTCACCCGGAAGAAAAAACCGGTTCGTAAATAGATCCTGCAAGTTATAAAAATTAAAATCCATATCGATTTCGCCTTTTATCCGTTCGAAAGATTCGATCATGTACCATCTGTTCAGTCGGTTGACTATTTTAAAACTGTCGGGTGTCAATTCCGCCCTGATGGCTTCAATTCCCAAAAGCGGTTGGATGGATATTTGCAACCGTTGGTCTTTTACGATTTTCAATTGTGCCTTCGAACGGGTCTCATTACCCGTCGACAATGCCAGCTCAAACTGTACACGGGCCGACAATGTATTGTACTTGAATACCTTCTCTTGAAATGAGGCAAAAAATGCCACTTCTGTTTTTAAGTTCAATGGCTCGCCGGTTGTCGATACTTCTTTGGAAGTACGGCAACTGCTCAGCAAGGCCATAATCCATATACAGAGCAGCGTCAACTGCTGCAATGGTTTACGGTTATTCAGCTTCAGGGTCTTCGAGGTAAGTCTGTTCTGCAATTTTCCGGTCTAATATTTTGCTTTCTTTTCCCAATTCTTTCGCTTTGATCCATTGTTTGAGTGCACCTTCTTTATCTCCGGCCATATACAGGATATCACCGTAATGGTCAAACAAAGTCGGATTGTTGGTGGTATCTTTATTCAATGCACTTTGAATGTACGACTTGGCTAAGACATAATTTCCTTTCATAAAAAATACCCAGGCGTATGTGTCTAAGTAGGTGGGATTGTTCGGTTCCATCCTGATTGTCTGGCCGCTCATGCGCTCGGCTTTGTCCAAGTCTCTTTTCAAAAGCGACAAAAAGTAACTGTAATTATTCAGAATCACTATATTACGTTCGTTGTACTTCAATGCTTCTTCATACGAAGCAAAAGCTTCATCCGTCTTTTTCATCTGAAAATAGGTATCGCCAATTTGCCCGTAAAAATCCGATCGCAATATACGGTTGTCTTCAGGAATGATTGTTAATCCCTCCGACAAGGCATCAATGGCATCTTGATAATTTTGTTGTTGATAATGAGCAATGCCCTGATAAAAATAGTATAAAGGTTCGTCGGGAAAAATATCAAGTCCCTTTTTACATATCCGGATTATTTCTGCAAAATCCTGATCTTGAATGGTTATATTAAGCAATTGTTGCCAAGCGGCTTCTCTGCCCGGATCCATCTCGGTGACCAATTGCAATTGAAAACGGGCTTCTTCCTTATTGCCCTGCAGGTATAGCAAACTTGCATACATCTGTTTCAATTCCGGATCTTCCGGATGCTGTTCGAGTAAGATATGGAAAAGCGTATTGGCGCCTTCGGTTGCATTCCGGTTTTTTTGCAATTGTTGGATATACCTTGACAAAATGCCTACTTTGATTTCGACATCCAATTGCTCATTCACAAGCGCTAAGCGTATCTGCTCTCCGGCAGCTTCCGGATTTCCGGTCAATTCGTAATAATGGGCCATCGAAACGGTATAATATGGATTTTCAGGTTCAAGGACATAAGCCTTTTGGTAGTACGCCAGCGCCTTGTCCGGCTCCTTCCTTTCCAAAAATAAATCGCCGATCAGAATCGGATAACGGGCGTTAGCGGGAAATTTGCCGGCTAATTTATTGAGTTCAAGAAAAGCTTCGTCGGTTTGTTCGAGCATCATATACAACCTGAATTTTTGAACGGAAAGGGGTTCGCTCATGCCTGTGATCTCTTCTAAAGTGTCGAAAGTGTCAATGGCCTTACCGATTTCGCCCGCTTTGATATAAGCTTCTGCTAAATAATAATTTAATACCATTTTATCGGGCCAGGTTTGAATCAGATTTTCATAAGTTTCGGCCGCCTCGCCATACATTCCAATATCTAATGAGATGGAAGCCAATGCCAAATTGTATGTGAAATTTCCGGGACTGTACCTGACGGCTTCTTTCAACAGCGAAACTGCTTTTTCAGGCTTTTCCATCTGAATGTGGAGTAATGACAATTCGTATAATACAGCCGCTGAAGTAGAATCGATCGCCAGACAATGATCAAACAACGCCAAAGCGGCATCATATTTATCCATATTTTTCAGATTCAAGGCTTCAAAGTAAATGTAATCCAGCTTCCGCTGTTCCAAAGCATTAAGTGTTTTACGGACGGGAAAAGATTCCTGCGCGGGATTGGCAGCAAGAACAGGTGAAACGGTTGCCCAAAGGATCAGTAAGATCGTAAGACTGTAAGACCGTAAGACTGTAAGACTGTAAGACCGTAAGATCGTAAGATCGTAAGACTGTAAGACCGTAAGATCGTAAGACTGTAAGACCGTAAGATCGTAAGACCGTAAAACTGCAAAAAAACCTTGAAAACACATGAACTATCAATTTTCAATGTTCAATTCTCCCTCAAACCCCCGTATGTCCGAACCCCCCGGCGCCCCGTCCGGTTTCATCAAGGCTTTCTTCCGGCTCCCATTCGACTTGTTCATGCGAAGTAATGATCATCTGGCTGATGCGTTCGCCATCGTTTATCACAAATGGTTTGTCCGATAGATTGATTAATATGACGCCTATTTCGCCGCGATAGTCTGCATCAATGGTTCCCGGAGTATTCAATACCGTGATACCGTGCTTGATAGCCAATCCGCTGCGAGGTCGCATTTGCGCTTCATAACCTTTTGGCAATGCAATAAACAACCCTGTTGGAATCAATTTCCGTTCCAGCGGTTTGAGTTCGACCGGCTCCGGTAAATACGCACAAATATCCATTCCCGCCGACATAAGTGTTTGATAACGCGGTAAAACATGATGCGATTGATTGACAATTTTTACCTTCATTGTTGTATATCATCTATTTTTAAAGTCACAAAGATACTGCCATTTGTGCATAATTCAAAATATTGCGTATTTTTTCGGATTTACGCTTTGACGATCGTACGTTTAATCTTATACCCTGTCGCCGCTATCAAAATGCTCATCAGCGGACTGAGAAGGTTGAAAAAACAATACGGTAGATAGACGAACGTCGAGACGCCAAGCACGGTCGCTTGCGTCATACCGCATGTATTCCAAGGGATTAATGGTGAAGTTACCGTAGCGCCGTCTTCAATCGTGCGGCTTAGTAACTTGCTTTCATAGCCTTTTTGCTTGTAAATGTCTTTAAAAGTGTCGCCGGTCAGGATTACGGACAAATACTGGTCGGCTGTACAGGTATTGAAAAATAATGCCGCAAAAACAGTGGAGGTCACCAATCCGACCGTACGTTTCATGAATCGCAGGAATAACGATGTGATACTGGTCAGCATCTGACCGGCCTTCATGGCGCCTCCGAAACACATCGCGCAGATAATCAGCCATATAGTATTCAGCATGCCCGCCATACCCCGCGTCGAAACCAATTCATTGAGCGAAGCATTTCCCGTCTCAATTTGCGTACTGTTGCAAAAAGTAATAATCAGTCCCTTGAAAATCGACGAAGCGTTCAGTTCGGCCGAACCGGAGATTTGATGCAACAGTTCCGGCTGGAAAATCAATGCGAATAATCCCGCCCCCACAACAGCAAGAAACAAGGTAATGACCGGGTGCACCCTTATGGCTATCAGAACACACATACCGAGCGGAACGGCAAGTAGCCAAATGGAGATATGATAAGACCGGCTTAATGCAGCGGTGAAATCCTTGATGTCTTCAAAAGATATCCCTTCATTCGAAAATCCGGCAATCAGATAAATCAATAATGCAATTGTCAAAGAAGGAATCGTGGTAATCATCATGTAACGGATATGCTTAAATAAAGGCGTATCGGTAATTGACGAGGCAAGGATGGTGGTGTCCGACAGCGGCGACATCTTATCGCCGAAATAGGCGCCCGAGATGATGGCGCCCGCTATCCATCCTTCATGAAATCCCTGAACCTTACCAATTCCGAAAAGCGCGATTCCAATGGTGGCAACAGTCGTCCACGAACTACCTGTCACCAACGAAACAATGGAACAGATGATACAGGTTGTGACCAAAAAATAGTCGGGATGGATAATTTGCACACCGTAGTAGAGCAACGTGGGAATAATGCCGCTGACCATCCAACTGCCTGACAGCGCGCCGATCAGAAGCAGGATAAGCAACGCGGTAGTCACTCCTGAAATATTGCCGACAATCGTCGATTCGATTTTTCCCCAACCGACGCCGCCATACGTCATGGAAATCAGAACACAAACAGCCGTAGCGATCAATAGGACAATCTGGCTGGCGCCTTCCATCGTATCGCCCCCGAAAATACGGATTGCAATAACCAGTAACCCGACCAATACCAAAACCGGTACCAGCGAAAGAAGCGGGGAAGGAATTTTTTCCGGACTATTTTCCGTCATCAAGTGTTACATTTGCCGCTGCAAACTTAGTAAAAAAAATGAGCAAAAAAAAAAATCGCTATCTTTACCATCGATTACGTATGAAATATCATGAAGTTTTAAGTAAATTTGCGCCAATTATAAACAAGGCTATATTAAACTCAATGGGAAATGAAAAATAGCGAAGAACTTCAAAAACTACCGCTGCCGGTGATCAGATCATTTCAGGAAAAGCGAATGGCGGAAACACTTTTGTATGTCCAAACACACTCTCCTTATTATAAGGAATTGTTTGCGAAACAAAAGATAGACATTTCAAAAATCCGCAAGTTAGAAGATTTGAAACAAATACCTGTGACCACCAAACAGGATTTGCAAATCCGGAATATGGATTTTTTTTGTGTCCCGCCGGTACAAATTTTGGATTATGTCACAACATCGGGCACATTGGGCGACCCTGTCACGTTTGCGCTCACCCAAAGTGATTTGGATCGCCTGGCATTGAGCGAAAGCCTTTCCTATTCGTTTTGCGGATGCAAACCTGAAGACATCATCCAATTGATGGTCACCAACGACCGTGCTTTTATGGCAGGTTTAGCCTGTTTGTTGGGCAGTTTTAAATACGGATCAGGGATCATTCGCGTTGGCAACGGCATCCCTGAATTACAGTGGAATACCATCCGGCTTATTCAACCGACCGTGCTCAATTGCGTGCCTTCTTTTATTTTGAAACTGATTGATTTTGCCGAGTCGCGCGGGATTGACTACCGGAAATCCTCAGTCAAAAGCGCCATTTGCGTCGGTGAAAGCGTCAGAACAAACGACCATACACTGAATATATTGGGCGAAAAAATCCATTCATTGTGGCCTGAATTGGCTCTCTATTCGAATTATGCCTCCACCGAGATGCAATCCTCATTTAATGAATGTGAAGCACAATGTGGCGCGCACCACAAACCGGATCTGACGATTGTTGAATTTCTCGACGACGAAGACCAACCGGTCGGTCGAGGAGAAGTCGGTGAAATCACAATCACCACATTGGGGGTAGAAGGCATGCCGGTGGTACGGTTCAAAACCGGTGACATCTGTGTGCATTTTGAAGAACCCTGCCTTTGTGGCAGGCATTCGTTGCGACTCGGCCCTATCATCGGACGAAAAGGACAAATGATTAAATATAAAGGAACTACACTGTATCCGGCGGCTTTATACGATATCCTGGAGAATATTCCTGCCATCGAAAACTACATAGTCGAAGTCTATACCAATACAATCGGTACGGATAATATCTGTATCCGGGTGGGCAGCAAGAATCATAACGAATTGTTTATGAAACAGATCAAAGACTTGTTCCGTTCGAAAATCCGTGTCGCACCCGAAATCGTTTTCGAGCCGATCGAACTGATTGCCCGCAAGCAAATGCCGCCCCTGAGCCGCAAATTAGTCAAATTCTTTGATTACCGCGATATCCCATAACCGTCGGACAAAGGCTGTGTAATACTAATAATTATTAATATTTCATTAATAATTCATAACCCAATACATCAGATTCAATAGAAAACATTAACTTTGCGATAAAAAACCGATAGACAATTCAGTTATTCAAATGCGTATCTATGAAAAAAATTATTACTTCACTGTTTTTGATTGCAGTTTGCCTGACGGTATCCGCGCAGCGATCCCATCAGTATGAATCGCCCGACAGGTTATTCTACGAAGCCAAAGCATTGTTTGAGCTTCAAAATTACCCCGGCTGCATTGACAAATTGGAAGCATACAAAAAACAATCGCCCGAAAATGATCTGATTCATGAAGCCGATTATATGCTTGCCTACATCGCTTTCGAACAAGGGCGCGAGGATATTTTGGAGATATTGGAGACATACTTAGCATCCCATCCGGATACCCGTCACCGCAACGAAATCAGTTTCCTGATGGGGTCCGCCTACTTTTCAGACCGCAACTACGACATGGCATTGTATTGGCTGAACGAATCCGATATGTTTGCACTGGGTGCAAAACAACAAGAAGACCATGCTTTCCGGACGGCCTATTCGATGCTGCAAATGGGCAGGTTGGATGAGGCGCGCGCCTATTTTATTCGCGCTCAACAAATCGGACGGACCTATCGCGAGACGGCTTCTTATTATTTGGCATATATCAATTATGCCAAAGGAAATTACGAGAATGCGCTATCCGAATTTACCCGGCTGAGGAATCATCCCGAGTTCAGGGAAATGTCGCTTTACTACACCGCCCAGATTTACTTTATTCAAAATCAATACGAAAAGACGATCGCAAGCGGTGAAGAGATACTGAAGTTATACCCTTCGGGCGAAAACAACAACGAAGTATACCGGATACTCGGAAATGCTTTTTATCAGCAGGGCAATCAGGCAAAAGCAATCGAGAACCTGCGCCGGTATGTCGACACAGCCGGTAATCCGATGCGCGGCGAATTGTATTTGCTGGGATTATGCTACTACAATCAAGGAGATTGTGCACGAGCCATCGAGGCGTTTTCGAGGATGGCAACCCAAGCCGATGCATTAACCCAAAATGCGAATCTGCATCTTGGACAGTGTTATCTGAAACTGGGAAACAAAAACAATGCCCGCATGGCATTCGAACAGGCTGCTACGATCTCCGGCGACCGGCAAGTACAGGAAACAGCAATGTACAACTATGCACTGCTCATTCATGAAACGGGATTTTCGGGCTTTGGCGAATCGGTCACGATCTTTGAAAATTTCCTGAACACATTCCCGAACTCCCAATATGCAGACAAGGTGAATGATTATCTGTCGGAAGTGTATCTGACGACCAAAAATTATGAATCGGCATTGGCTTCGATCAATAAAATTCGCAATCCGGGCGCAAAAATCCAGGAAGCCAAACAGAATGTGTTATTTCAATTAGGCACACAAGCCTATACCAATCAGGAAATAACCAAAGCGATCGACTATTTGAACCAGGCGATCTCTATGGGCGCACGCGACAGAGAAGCTTTCCATAATGCCTATTTTTGGCGGGGCGAAGCATTTTATAAACAAAATGAGTATGCAAAAGCGGCTTCCGATTTCCAGACCCACCTGAACAATGCGCCACGTCAATCGGAAACCTGGCTTTTGGCATCCTACAATCTGGGATATTGTCATTTCAAACAGATGAAATATTCGCAGGCATTGACGGCCTTTAACCAATATGTCAATGCCGAACGCAATACTTCGGCTGCAACATTGGCCGACGCCCATTACCGTATCGGCGATTGCAGGTTCCAAAGCCGCCAGTTCGAAGCCGCAGAGGCAAGTTATCAAAAAGCCGCATCCATACTGCCTTCATCCGTCGATTATGCGCTCTACCAGCGTGGTACCGTATTGGGTCTGCAAAACGACTATCGCGGTAAAATCGCATTGATGGATCGTTTGATCAGCGAATATCCTTCATCACAGTATATTGAGGCGGCGCTTTTTGAGAAAGGGCGTTCGTATGTATTACTCGAAACCTATAATATGGCGGCCAATACATTCAATCAACTGCTGAAAGAATACCCCCAAAGCAGTTATGCACGGAACGCCGGCCTTCAGTTGGGGATGTTGTATTTCAACAGTAACCAACTCGATCTATCCATTAATGCGTACAAACAGGTCATCGCCAGCAATCCCGGCAGCGAACAGGCCAAAGTCGCCATACAGGATTTAAGGGCGGTGTATATGGAAATGAATGATGTCGCTTCGTATGCCGCTTATGTCAATTCGTTGGGCGGATCCATGAACATAGCCGTCAACGAACAGGATTCACTTACCTATATGGCGGCGGAACGGTTATTTATGCGCGACGACTACGATGGAGCGCAACGAAGCCTGCGTAACTACCTGAATTCGTTTCCGCGGGGCGCTTTCAATTCGAATGCCAATTATTATTTAGCCGCGATCGCCTTTTCGCGAAAAGATTATGCGGAAGCCAAACAACGGTATGCGGCAGTCGTGACAAGCGGCAATACCCAATTTCTGGAAGATGCTCTGGCCCGAAAAGCGGAGATCGAATACATTGAAAAAGACTATGGAGCGGCGATGAACACATTTAAGCAGTTGCTTACCGTAGCCGAGAGTCCCGGAAACCGCGATGCAGCCAGGTTGGGCCTGATGCGCTGCGCACAGTTTACCGGACAGCAAAGGGAGGCTTTGCAAGCAGCCGACGAAATGTTGAAGAACGCCAGGCTTTCGCCCGAAATCGAAGCCGAAGCGCGAATCCTGCGAGCCAAATCCCATATCGCATTGAATGAACCGGCAAAAGCCGAAGCCGATCTGATCACATTGAGTAAAGATCTGCGGACAGTCTATGGAGCGGAGGGGAAATTCCTGTTGGCGCAGTACTACTTCAACCGCAACGAGTTGGATAAAGCCGAAAAAGAACTGATGGACTTTATCTCAAAGGGGACTTCGCACCAATATTGGTTGGCAAGGGGTTTTGTCCTGCTGGCGGATTTATATATCCAAAAAGGAGATGACTCACAGGCGCGTCTCTATCTGACAAACCTCCAAAATAACTACAAAGGAACCGACGATATCGCCGGTATGATTGAAGTACGGCTCGGCAAACTAAAATAACAGGCCCGCACCGTTCATGTTGAAATAAACCGTTCAAACCGAAAACAGACCCCCGACCGAACAACAACTAAACACCCAAACCCGATGAAACCAAAAAATAGAATCACAATCGCAGGTATCCTCATCCTATCCGGTCTTTTTGCCATCCATACCCGCGCGCAAGACGATAAACTGTCGCGCGAAATGACATTAGAGCGCGAATACGACCCTACCATTCAGGATGCCAACAAAATAAACCGCCTTCCGGAAATCAGGCAGCCGGAGATCATACGCCGCACAATCGAATATTCGCAATTTACCATACCGGCCAATCCCGGCAAAGAAATTACAATCCTGCCTTCGGGCGAAATCATGACAGCCATACCGGTCAACAACCGGCGGGGATATTTTAATTTCGGAGGCGGCATGTTCAGAAACCTGTCCGGCGACCTGGGTTATCATTTTCTGAATAACGAAAAAGACAAACTGAACTTCTACCTTTCTCATCGCTCGACCAATGGCAATGTCGAATACCTGCAAGTGCCGGGCGAAAAACAAAAAGCCCGGGTGAACGACAACCTGGCAGTTCTCGATTATCGACATCAATTCAGTCCCGCCGTATTGCGTCTCGGAGGAAGCTTCGACTACTCACTGTTCAACTACTACGGTCTGCCGCTTGGCAAATGGATCGAAACACCATTGGAACCCATTGATTCGTTGTCAAACCGTACCACCAATCAAGCCAATCAGACCATCCATGCCTACGCAGGGATACAGTCGAAAGAATGGACGAAAGTCGGATATCTCTTTGATTTTGAATTTCTTCGATTCAACCAAAAATATGGATTATTGAAAAATTTGGATGGCGCGGATGAAAATAAATTTACATTGCGGCTGGGACTGAGCGCACCACCCGGCGATTGGGATAAGCGCTTGGGAATCACCGGAAAAATGGATTTATATGAATTGAGATATGCGATCAATCAGGATATAATCGGCGAGTTTTCGGACGTTTCGTTAAGGGAAATAACGGTGTCACCTTATTACCAAATCACCGGCATCAACTGGAAAACCCGGCTGGGAGTCAATTTGATGTATGTGGCGACGGAATTTGGCGGATTTCCGAATGCCAATATTTCAGATTATTTTGTATCCCCCGATATTACTTTCGAAGCCGAGGTTGCCAATAAAACCGTCTTTTATGCGAATGCAGGCGGCGAAATTCAGTCGAACGACCCGGCCGGCTTAGCCAAACGCAACCGCTATATGGGTCTGACTCATTTCATCGCCCCCTCGTATACTTGGCTGGATGGCATGGCGGGAATCCGGAGTGGCGTCGTGCCGGGTTTATGGTTCGATATCTTTGCAGGATTTAAGTTCACCGAAAAAGATGTATTTTTTATCCCCGCAACGGATAGAGCAACCGATTCGGAAACGGACACTTATATCAAAGGATTTAATAATATGCACATGGCATTTCAACCCGATGCTTCGTTGTTCCGCGCCGGCGCCTCTTTGAAGTATATGTACAAAAAATGGGTCGACTTTTCGTTAAAAGGCATTTACAACGAGTGGTCGTTTGGCAGGCCTGACGGACAGGATGGCCTCAGCGATGAGTTCTACGAAAATGCAAAGGCTTATGGCCGTCCTTCGTACGAAGTGAGCGCCGACCTGACCGTTAAGCCTCTGAATCCTTTGGCCTTGACATTGAGTTATTATCTTGGAGCCGACCGTTATACCTATTTTGCCGGACAGGAATATAAAATGAAAAATATCAACGACCTGCGCTTTACGGCTTCCTACAATTTCAACGAGACCTTTGGTGTCTACCTGAAACTCAACAACTTGTTATTCCAAAAACAGGAATTATGGGTTGGATATCCGGTACAGGGATTCAGCGCAATGGCGGGGATCAACCTGAACTTCTAATGATTGAAACGTTGTAAATGCTTCCCCCCCCCAAAATATACATTACTTTGGATAAGAAATATTTACTTTTTGCAGGACTATTTTGGATCACATTTGTTGCCAACGCACAAATTTACAAACCGGTCAAATGGGATGTCAAACTGATCGATACCGATACGGCCGGAACGGAATTACGCTTTACCGCCACCGCAGCTACCGGTTGGCATGTGTACGACATGAACCTTCCGAAGGGCGGCCCTGTGTCGACAAACATTTCTTACGAACGAAAACAAGGCTTTGAACTGATTGGAGCGCCTGTTTCTTCGATCGCTCCCGAAAAGGAATACGACGAAATGTTTAAGATGGAAGTACGCTGGTATGCCGGGTCATTCCATTTCACACAAAAAATCAACATAACCGACCCGGCACGATTCCGCGTTTCGGGCGAATTGGAGTTTATGGCTTGCAACGACGAGACATGCCTTCCGCCCGATCGTATCCCTTTTGCTTTCGACCGGCGACATATCCGTCAGACGGATTCACAGGTTTTAGCTGAACTTACCGGTACGGAAATAGATTCGCTGTCGCTCGACTCGCTCGGCTCCCTTCATACCGGCGACTCCTTGACTAAGCTGAAACAACCGGCATCGCAAATCGCTCCTTTACAGTGGGCAAGGGGGATATCTTCTGAAAATCAGGCTACTTCCGACTCCCGCGATCTGTGGACTCCCGTTATCGAACAACTCAACTCTTTTGGCGCTTCGGCCGCTTCGGCTACGACCTCCTCATGGCTCTATATTTTTGTAGCCGGTTTTATCGGCGGTTTGATCGCTTTGCTGACCCCGTGTGTCTGGCCGATGATCCCCATGACGGTCAGTTTCTTCCTCAAACGCAGCCGGGAACGAAAAAAGGCTGTCGGCGATGCACTTATTTACGGACTTTCGATCATCGTGATCTACTTGGCCATGGGATTGTTGATTACCGGTATTTTCGGAGCAAGCGCATTAAACAGCCTGTCTACCAACGCCATATTTAATATCCTGTTCTGTTTGTTATTGGTCTTGTTTGCCGTCTCGTTTTTCGGCGCTTTCGAATTGGTACTGCCGGCATCGTGGACCAATCGAATGGATTCCAAAGCCGATGCCACAACCGGAATATTGAGTATTTTCTTTATGGCCTTTACGTTGACTCTCGTTTCTTTCTCATGTACGGGTCCGATTATCGGGACGTTACTGGTCGAAGCCGCATCGAAAGGGTTGGCCATCGGACCCGCCGTCGGCATGTTTGGTTTTGCGTTGGCGCTGGCCATTCCGTTTGCTTTCTTCTCGGTTTTCCCGAATATCATGAAGAATATCCCGAAATCGGGCGGATGGCTCAATTCCGTCAAAGTGGTTTTGGGCTTTTTGGAATTGGCGCTGGCATTGAAGTTTCTGTCGGTTGCCGATTTGGCTTACGGATGGCGCATACTCGACCGCGAAGTTTTTCTGGTTTTATGGATTGTGATCTTTGCGTTGCTGGGGTTCTATCTGTTGGGAAAAATCCGTTTCAGGTATGATAGCCCGCAATCGCATGTCGCCGTCCCCCGCTTGATGATGGCGATTGTTTCGTTGGCGTTTGCAATCTATATGATTCCCGGACTGTGGGGCGCTCCGCTAAAAGCGATCAGCGCTTTTACCCCGCCGTTGTTCACGCAGGACTTCAGCCTCTACGATGAGGTTCATGCCGTTTTCGACGATTATGAAGAGGGGATGGCGTATGCAAAACGCGTCAACAGACCGGTGATGATTGATTTTTCGGGATATGGATGCGTCAACTGCCGGAAGATGGAAGCAACAGTCTGGAACGACCCGACAGTAAAACAACTGCTTGAGGAACAATTCGTTTTGATCACATTGATGGTCGACGATAAAACCCGCTTGCCGGAGCCTGTACAAATAGAGGAGGATGGTAAACTACGGACATTGAAGACCATCGGCGATAAATGGAGTTTCTTGCAACGCCATAAGTTTGGCGCCAACGCCCAACCGTATTACGTCATCTTAGACCATAACGCCGATCCGCTATCCGCTCCGTACGCGTATAACGAAGACATCCCCCGGTATATCCGTTTTTTGGAAAGCGGTCTCAAGCGATTTAATCAATAACCGAAAATTTACAGTTATGAATCTTTGAATCATTGAATCATTGAATCTTTGAATCATAATTTTCCATCCTCACCCAAAAGCTACCGACTACCGACTAAAAGCTACCGACTAAAAAATGCCCCCCACCCGTACCGAAACCCTCCAATCCTTTTCCCGTCTGCTCGATGTGATGGACGAGCTACGCATCAAATGCCCCTGGGATCGCAAGCAAACCAACGAAAGCCTGCGTGCTAACACGATCGAAGAGACCTATGAACTGAGTGATGCCATTCTGAAAGACGATGCCGGCGAGATCAAAAAGGAGTTGGGCGACCTCCTGTTACATATCGTTTTTTATGCCAAAATCGGAGAAGAGAAAGGCGATTTCGAAATCAAATCGGTCATCGACAGCATCTGCGAAAAATTGATTTTCCGCCATCCCCATGTATTTGGCGATACCACTGCCGGCGATAGTAAAAAGGTGGAACAGAATTGGGAACAACTCAAATTGAAAGAAAAAGACGGCAACAAAACGGTATTGGACGGCGTACCCCCTTCGTTGCCCTCACTGATTAAAGCTTATCGCATCCAGGACAAAGCGCGAAATGCCGGATTCGACTGGGATGTCAAAGAACAGGTATGGGATAAAGTACAGGAAGAACTCGACGAATTCAAACATGAAATAGCCCGGATGAATCCCGACGGGATGGAAGAAGAATTTGGCGATTTATTCTTTAGCCTGATCAACGCCGCACGCCTCTATCAAATCAATCCCGACAACGCCCTGGAACGCACCAATCAAAAATTCATCCGCCGTTTCAACCATATGGAACAACAAACCCGTCTGAAAGGCCGCCAATTAAAAGACATGACCCTTGCCGAAATGGATCAGATATGGAATGAAGCCAAAAGAAGTCCGGCAGACTGAATATAGCTATTTCTTTGCCGGCGCACTTTCTATAATCTTGCGGCAGTCGTCTAACGACAGATCCGCTGCAACCCTGTTTTTCGGTATCCGGTAGTTTGTACCGTTGAAAGCAATATATGCCCCGTACCGTCCGTTCAGGATTTCGAGGCCGGGTTCGGCATCAAAGGTTTTGATCTTGCGTTGCGATTCCTTTTGTCGTTTCTCTTCAATCAGTTGGATGGCCTCTTGGGGGGTGATGGAGAGAGGGTTAAGGGTTTTGGGGATGGAGATGAACACACTGTTATGACGAATATACGGCCCGAACCTGCCCAGGCCGGCAGTCATTTCATTCCCTTCGAATTCGCCGATAAGTCGGGGCAGGTCAAACAATTTCAAAACTTCTTCGAGGGTGATGGTTTCGATCGATTGGCTTTTCAACAGAGAAGCAAACCGGGGTTTGGGCGTGTTTTTATCGTTGTTATGTGATTCTCCGATTTGAGCGATCGGCCCATAGCGGCCTATTTTGACAAATACGGGTTCGCCGCTTGCCGGATCGGTTCCCACTTGGCGTTCACCCACTTTGCGCTCGGTTTTTACCGCCGAGGTGGCAATCACCATGGGGTGGAAAAACTGATAGAACGTATCCAAAGCCTTCGTCCATACCAATTGACCTTCGGCAATCGCATCGAAGTCTTTTTCTACATTGGCCGTAAAATGGTAGTCGAATATATCCGGGAAATATTCCATCAGAAAGTCATTGACCACCATGCCGGTATCGGTAGGGATCAACTTATTGCGGTCGATGCCGACGACTTCCTTTTTTTCGGTTGAGGCGATCTGCCCGTCGGATAATGTGACAACCCGGTATTTTCTTTCTTCACCCGGTTTATCCCCGCGAACGACGTATTCCCTGTTTTGAATCGTCTGAATGGTAGGTGCATACGTCGAAGGCCGACCGATTCCGAGTTCTTCAAGTTTGCGAACCAGGCTGGCTTCGGTGTACCGCAGAGGACGTTGTGTGAACCGTTCCGTGGCAACCATTTGCCTCATTCCGGGTTTTTCGCCCAAAACGACATGCGGCAATAGTCCGTTTTCCTGTTCTTTCTCGCCGTCGTCGTCCTGGCTCTCCATATACACATGCAGAAACCCGTCGAAAGTGATCACCTCGCCCGTAGCGACAAACTTTTCCTTCACTTTGCCGCCGGCGATGGTGATGGTCGTTTTTTCCAATTCGGCATCGGCCATCTGGCAGGCGATCGTCCGTTTGTAGATTAATTCGTATAATTTTTTCTCTTGAGCGGTACCCGATATTTCAAGTTTGTTCATATAAGTGGGGCGGATGGCCTCGTGGGCTTCCTGCGCCCCCTTGCTTTTGGTATGGTATTTGCGGAAATGGTAATATTTTTCGCCGTATGCCGCAAGGATGGCTTCTTTCGAAGCGCCCAAAGCCAAATCACTCAGGTTGAACGAGTCGGTACGCATATACGTGATATGCCCCGATTCGTAGAGGCGCTGGGCGACCATCATGGTTTGCGCCACGGAGAACCCCAATTTACGGGCGGCTTCCTGTTGCAAAGTAGAGGTGGTGAAAGGAGGGGCGGGCGATTTCCTGACGGGTTTGGTCGTGACATCGTCAATCGTAAACGTCTCATTGACACACGATTTCAGAAATGCGTCGACTTCAGCGATGTCTTTCAGGCGTTTATTTAATTCGGCTTTCAATGGCGTCTTTCCATCAGAAAGGATAAAAGTGGCAATCACGCGGAACGAAGCCTCCGAAACGAAGTGTAATATCTCGCGTTCGCGTTCGACGATCAACCGGACGGCCACAGATTGCACGCGCCCGGCCGAAAGCGCCGGTTTGACTTTCCGCCACAGGATCGGAGAGATCTGGAATCCCACAATACGGTCCAATACCCTGCGGGCCTGTTGGGCATTGACTAAGTCGATGTTGATCCCGCGCGGATTCTCCAAGGCATGCAGGATCGCGTTTTTCGTTATTTCATGAAAAACGATGCGCTGTGTAGTCGCCGGATTCAGCTTCAATGCCTCCGACAGATGCCAGGCAATCGCTTCGCCTTCGCGGTCTTCGTCCGAAGCGAGCAAGACCCGGCCTGTATCCTCGACTGCGCTTTTGAGCGCCGCCACGATTTTAGCCTTTCCGGGAGGAATCACATATTGAGGGGTATAATTCTTTTCGATTTGGATACTGAATTCTTTTTCCTTCAGATCGCGAATGTGTCCGTAACTCGACATGACCTTATAGTCTTTCCCTAAGAACTTTTCAATTGTTTTTGCCTTTGCAGGCGACTCGACGATAACCAGATTCTTTTGCATTTTGTATATGACCTTGCTTAAAATTGGGCGCAAAAATAAATGAAATTATTTTTTTATCCAAACACAAACCATAAAAAAATCGTTTTTTTACCGGGTGAAAGTCGTGGTATTAGGGGACTTTTTCTTATTTTTGCACCACATTAAGATCAATAAATGGAAATTGCAAGCAAATACGATCCTTCACAAGTAGAAGAAAAGTGGTATAAATACTGGTTGGATCATGATTTATTCAAATCCCGGCCCGATCACCGCGAGCCTTATACCATCGTCATCCCGCCGCCCAATGTGACTGGTGTGTTACACATGGGGCATATGTTGAACAATACGATACAGGATATTTTGGTGCGACGCGCCCGCATGATGGGAAAAAATGCACTTTGGGTTCCGGGCACCGACCACGCTTCGATCGCCACCGAAGCCAGGGTGGTAGCCAAATTAAACGCCCAAGGAATTAAAAAAGAAGATCTGACCCGCGACGAATTTTTACGTTATGCCTGGGATTGGACGAACACGCATGGAGGCATCATCCTCGAACAGCTGAAAAGGCTCGGCGCTTCGTGCGATTGGAGCCGGACGGCATTTACGATGGATGAAGCCCGAAGTAAAAGCGTGATCAAGGTGTTTTGCGATTTATACAAAAAAGGATTGATTTACAGAGGCATAAGGATGGTCAACTGGGATCCCAAAGCCTTGACTGCCGTTTCCGATGAAGAAGTCTACCACAAAGAAGAAGTAAATAAATTATATTATATAAGGTATAGAGAAGCCTCCTCCGGCCATCCCGAAGGCGGGTCGGTGTTGATTGCCACCACACGTCCCGAAACCATCCTCGGCGATACCGCTGTCTGTATCAACCCCAACGACCCAAGGTATGCGCACCTCAAAGGCAAAAAAGTGATCGTCCCGGTCTGCAACCGTGTGGTTCCGATCATCGAAGACGAATATGTGGATATCGAATTCGGCACAGGTTGCCTGAAAGTGACGCCGGCGCACGACGTCAACGACTATATGCTTGGCGAAAAGTATCACCTGGAAAGCATAGATATTTTCAACGACGACGGCACGCTCAATCACCATGGTTTGCACTACGAAGGCATAGACCGGTTCGAAGTCCGCCGGCTGATCGAAAATGAATTGAAGGAAAAAGGACTGTTGGAAAAAGTAGAACCCTACGTCAACCAGGTCGGTTTCTCCGAACGCACCCACGTGCCGATCGAACCGAAGTTGTCGACACAATGGTTTCTGAAAATGGACGAATTAGCCAAACCGGCGCTCGAAGCGGTCATGGACGACACCATCCGGTTCCATCCCGCCAAATTCAAAAACATGTACCGCCACTGGATGGAGAACGTCAAAGACTGGTGTATCTCCCGCCAACTTTGGTGGGGACACCGGATACCGGCCTATTATCTGCCCGATGGCCGTTTTGTAGTTGCCCCGACAAAAGAAGAGGCGCTTAGGCAATTGACAATTGACAATGGACAATGGACAATGGACAATGAGGGAATGATTTCTGATAATTGTCAATTGTCAATTGTCAATTGTCAATTAAGACAAGACGATGACTGTCTCGACACCTGGTTCTCTTCGTGGTTATGGCCTATTTCCGTTTTCGACGGCATCAATGATCCCGATAATGAAGATATCCGGTATTATTACCCGACCAACGACCTGGTGACGGCCCCTGAGATCATCTTTTTCTGGGTTGCCCGCATGATCATATCGGGCTACGAATACCGCAACGACGCCTGTTTCCGTAATGTCTATTTTACCGGTATTGTGCGCGATAAGTTAGGGCGTAAGATGTCGAAATCGCTCGGCAACTCGCCCGACCCGATCGAGCTGATGGAACGCTACGGCGCCGATGGCGTCAGGATGGGTATGTTATTGACTTCACCGGCCGGCAACGACCTCCTGTTCGATGAAGTGTTATGCGAACAGGGACGCAATTTCAACAACAAGATTTGGAACGCTTTCCGGTTAGTCAAAGGGTGGGAAGTCGATGCGTCGATTCCGCATCCCCAAGCATCGGCAATCGCCATCCGATGGTTTCGCTACAGAATGAATGCGACCCTTACGGAGATGGACGATTGTTTTGACAAATACCGCCTGAATGAAGCGCTGATGGCTGTGTATAAGCTGTTTTGGGACGAGTTTTCGTCGTGGTACTTAGAAATCGTCAAACCGGGCTTCGAACAACCCATCGATCAACAGACCTACGACGCCACCCTCGCATTTTTCGATAGCCTGTTGCGTCTGTTACATCCCTTTATGCCGTTTATTACAGAAGAACTTTGGCAAGCGCTGACCCCGCGCAAAGCCGGCGAATCCATCATGGTCGCCCCCATGCCACGCCCGTTCGACGAAAGCAACCGGCATCCGGAAGCCGGCGCCTGCCTGCAAGCCTTCGAAACCGTAAAAACCTTGATCGGGCAGATCCGCACCATCAGGGTGCAAAAAAATATCCCGCCCAAAGACCCCATGACATTGCACGTATTGGGACGACACGACGGCAGTTTCGACCCCGTCATCCAAAAAATGGGCAACATCAATCCCATCGACCATGTAACAGGGAAAGCGCCCGGATCGGTTTCGTTCCTGATACACACCACCGAATATGCCATTCCGATTCAGTCACATATCGATGTCGAAGCCGAAAAAGTCAGGATCGAAGTCGATATTCACTACCTGAAAGGCCTCCTGGTTTCGATCAATCAGAAACTCGACAACCCCGGATTTATCGCCAACGCCAAGCAAGAAGTGATCGCAAATGAGCAAAAAAAGAAATCCGACACAGAAGAGAAGATTCGAACTTTAGCAGAAAACCTAAATCAATTGAAAACTAAAAGTTAAAAACTAAAAACTACCGACTAAAAACAAAAAATAATGCAAACAAGAAGATCCTTTATGAAGAAAAGCCTTACCGGCGCACTCCTGATCGGAGCTGCACCCATTGCCGCAAAGGTCAAAATGATTGGCACAGCCAATACCGGCACGGAGATCACCCCTGCACAGGTGAACCCCAAACCGCCTCAACCCGTAAACCCCTTTCAATTGGGAATGGCAGGTTACACCTTTTTACACTTTGATTTGGACACCACCCTGAAAACACTCGAACGCTTAGATATCCGTTTCCTGTGTATCAAAGATTTCCACCTCCCCTTAGACAGCAACGACGAACAGATCAAAGCCTTCCATGCCAAGTGTGCCGAACACAAGGTGACAGGATATGCCGTAGGCCCGATTTATATGCGGAGTGAGGCCGAGATCGACAATGCATTTGCATACGCCAAGCGGGTGGGTGTGAAGTTGATCGTAGGTGTGCCCAACTACGAACTACTTCCCTATGTCGATCGAAAAATCAAAGAATCCGGCTTCAACTACGCCATCCACCTGCACGGGCCTGACCAAAAGATATATCAGGATGCCACCGTTGTATGGGAACAAACCAAGAACCTCGACCCCCGCATTGGCATGTGTTTGGATATAGGTCATAACCTGCGCAACGGCGCCGATCCGGCGGTCGACCTGAAAAGGTATCACAGCCGCGTCTTCGATGTCCATATCAAAGATGTGTCCGATTCGACGAAGGAAGGCCGCAACATCGAGTTCGGACGCGGCAAGATCGATTTCCCTGCATTCGTAAAAGCCTTGCGCGAAGTCAACTACACCGGAATGTGCAGCCTTGAATACGAAAAAGACATGCGCGACCCCTTCCTCGGTATCGCCGAGTCGATCGGTTATTTCAAAGCCATCATGGACAGCCCGCTCTAACCCCCCACCCGAAGATATGAAATGTCTTGACTTTCAAAAACGGCTTTTTCATCTCTTGATTACAACCCTGTTGATATGGCTTGGGGGCGCTGTTTCCTGCGCCCCCTACCGCTATGTCGGCATCGATACCTATAACCCTGCCCAGATCACATTCCCTGCCGGGACAAATCGCATATTAATTGTGAATCATGCGCTTTCCCAACAGGAGGTTCCATTCGAATCGTCAATGCGTACCATACCCGATTCGATAACCATCTCGGCCGATAGCACCCACTTTGATTTTTGTCAAACCTTAGGCGAAGCCCTTGCCGGTTTTCCCGGCTTTGAAGATGTCCGTTTATTGGAAGGCAACTACAGAAAAGACTTCTCCCCGCTTTCCGCACCGGCATTAAATCCCGATGACGTCATCCGGTTATGCGACGAGCACGAATCCGATGTGGTCATTTCGCTCGATCGGCTGTTGTTTCAGATCAACGAGCACTCCGGCATGAATTCCGGTATCGAAATGGCCGGTTTTTTGGATGTGGTTGTCTCGGGCGTATTGCGCGTTTACCTGCCGGGACGCGAAACGCCGATGACTACGGTTATGGTAGCCGATACCGTCCGTCCGCAAGTATGGTTCAATGAATATGGCGTTGATGTGTGGGCTATGTTTTTCTCGGTCGATTTCAACGCGTTACTCCGCGAATCGGCCAAATACTCGGCATTCGAATCCCGCAAAAATTTCGCCCCTTATTGGAATCAGGACGTCAGGTGGTATTATTTCTCTTTCCCAACCCAATGGAAAGAAGCCTCAGCCTATGCCGAAGCCGACAAGTGGAGCAAGGCATTGGAGATTTGGGAAAGCCTCTACAGCCGTGCAAAGTCGTGGAAGCAACAAGCGCGCTTGTGTTCCAACATCGCTTTGGGATCGGAGCTGACGGGCGATCCGGCAAAGGCTTTGACGTATGCCGAAAAGGCGCATCAGCTGATGCTCAGCCACCTTGGCGCCGACGACGCCACCGTAAAAAGACAGAAAGTCTATGTCGACGTCTTAACCTTCCGCATCGTCGAAGAACGAAAACTGCAAATCCAAATGCGTGATTGATGATGAATTGCAAAGACAGGCTGCGTCTCGGCAATTCTCAAATAAATTTGGAATTGCATTCAACTTGCACTATCTTTGCGGAAATTTTCAAAAACGTATCGCCTAAATTCCGCCGGAATAGCTCAGTTGGTAGAGCAATTCATTCGTAATGAATAGGTCCCCGGTTCGAGTCCGGGTTCCGGCTCTTGAAAAAA
>JAIRJR010000199.1 GCA_031260575.1 Tannerella sp. | reverse complement strand
TCACTATATGAAGACTTTCTGAACAGTTCGGTGGCGGCATTAAAATTCTCATAGAAACACCCGACGCCAACCGTAGCGTTAGGGTCATATATTTCATACGATTTCGATTCGCTTGGCTGTAAGTCAACCCTTATACGAAGCGGTAAGAACCCCGGGGCAAGCACTTCCAATATCCTACCGGCGTAGTTGGTGCCCCTGAATCTTCCGACCGTAAAACGAATATAATAATAAGTAAGTCCTCCCCTTTCTTCTTTATTATACACATCAACTGTCCGGTCAACATTCGATTCAAAGCTGAGTTTCAACGAATTAGTACAGAAAATCGTTAGACCCGCCTGCGCTCCGCCTGCATTGATAACCTCTGTGTCTTTATCACTGAACACACTTAATGCTTGTGTTTGGTCTTTATAATCAAGCACACGTTGCGAAAATACCATCGGGCTTATTCCTAAAATGATCGCCAGGGTAATTGTAAATCTCTTCATATTTATATTCTATATTAGTTTTTAACTTAAATTCTAAATTAAGTTAAAGGTTTTGTATATTGAAATCATTCAATTTAAATAGCTCATCCTTCGATAGCTCCCTTCCGTTATAGCTGTCGGGCTGCCAGGTACGGACATGAATCATGGGTTGCATCTCATTTTTGAAGTCAATCATCAGGAAAAGGTAGCCCGTATCGTTATAAGTGCTTGATCCCCATTTTTGCCGGAGTGTCACCCCGTAGAGAAAATCATTTTTCGGATGCCTGACTACATCAAGGTCTTCAAATTGAATATCAATATATTTGTTTCTTGTAAATGTATTCTTCAGACTTTGAATGTACTCCTTCTTCGTAAAAGTCTGATAGGTGATTTTTTCCGTACCAAGCAGGCTGTTTATTGCCTGGTCTTTGCCGGGTGCAATTTTGACCACTTTTCCGGTGATGATAAGCGCCTGATCACTAAAAACAGATTCTATATATTTAATATCCTTAATATTATATGATGTACGGAAATTTTCGACAAAATCAACAATCACCTGACGGCGGTTAAAATCATCAAGCGTAATATAGTCTTCCATAATTTCCCTGTACCGTGTTTCTTCAACAGAAATGGAGATATTGTCTATTTCACCCGTAGGGGTGAAGTTGATGACAATTTCCTGATCCTGTTGTCCTTCCGGTGCATCAGGGATATGAACGGCAATATTTCGAACCTGATAGCCTCCTGATGGTCTCTTCAAACATTTTTCACTGATATACGTCTTGGAACAATACATCGGTGTGGTTTCCCAAAACGAATTTATTGTTTTTACCGAAGCTTTCGCAATGGCGCCGGACGGAAAATTCGGCTTTTTCTTTGTAAGGATCGCATCGTTACAGGCGTTTAGGAATGACGTGGTATTATTCTCAACCTTCGACATTACATTCAGGTCTTCCATTCCGTCTTTCACAGAAAACCAGACCTTTTCTGATTGTGCAACTGTTTTTCCGGTCACATTACACATGGCGATCGTCAATAACAAATAAACAATTTTTCTCATATCTTTTTTAATTTTAGTTGCTTACAATATCTCCAAAAAGAGAGTTAATATTATGCTGCGGAATATTCGAGCGAAAAGAAGCGAAGATTACCCCGTTTTTCTTAAAAATGGTTTCTTTCTGCGTAATTATTGTAAGGAGGTGGATATAGTTGTATTGTCTGTTTTGAAAGACAATGGTTGAATGGATTACGCCGGGTTCTTTTTGAATGGAAGCTGTGAATATTCTGAAGTCATTTTTAAAAAAACAGATAAAATCATTCAAATTCATTTCATATTCCGGATTGAAATTTCCGTACATTGAATGTTTGACTTTAATTTTCAGATTATTATCATCGAAATTGCCCAGGAATAGATTCGAGAGGGATTCTTTGGGGAAGTTCTCATCGTAGATTAATTCGTAACCTCCGGTTGTCTTCTTATAGTATTTATTGTCATTGATTATGCCAAGCATAAAGGTGTCGCCTTTGGCGATAAATATTTGCTCGTCGTTCGAAACCAAACCTGTGCGTGAGGATAAGATTGTTTTGACGTCGGAGGTCGATTTACATGGATTATCTACCAATAATTGGTCGAACAAAGCGTTATCCGATTCTATCCTATTGGCGCCTGTGATCAATTCGCGGTTGAGCGGGAATTGAATGATCAATTGATTCTGTTGCCCATATTTCCAACCTACGGTATAATCTTTGTCGTCTTTGGATAGGGTGAAATATGCCGGTTCTTCGATCTCCCTCAGGATTTCGCCCATCGAATTGACATCGCTCTTTTGGAGTCTTCGACCGTTTTTTTGGAATTGAACGTTGTTATGGTCGAGTAATGAAAGAATCTCATTGTTGTCCCGGAGTAAAGTCAGTTCCAATAACAGACGCTCAATAAAGTTGCATACCGGCTTATTGATAATCTCTTTGGTCTCCTTGCTAAACATGGAGATGCCGAGATGAGAAACCTGATGTTTGTCATTATATTGAATCACAATGGATTTGTTTGGACATAAGTCCGGACACGCCATGATGGAATCCGTATCGACAAGGTACTGGGGGGGTAGTTGAGAAGCTATTTCTTCCAACTTTTTCAACGAGAAACTAACTTCGCGGCCGGCCATCCGATCAATCGAACCAAAGACATACAAATTGATTGTCAATAGAATGATAAGTATTTTCATATTTGTGTCATTTATTAGGATTTTTTCCGGCTACAAAAGTATTTTCAAAATTAATGATACACAATCCTATAAATATATGAAATTTAATCGCCGCAGTCTGAAACCAACGGTACATAACATTACGCCTTTCTGACTCTTTTCCGTGCATTTTCATTTCTTCATTCTCTTTTTCCTATACCAACTTTTCATTTAATGCCTTGATCACTGCTTCCGATTTGGAATTAACCTGAAGTTTCTTGTAGATATTGTTGATATGGCTGTAGACAGTGCCGATACTGATAAAGCAATGATTGGCAATCATTTTATAGCTATCGCCCACCAACAGCCGTTTCAAAATATCAAATTCGCGCGTAGTTAATGCGTATTTGTTTTGTTTGTCAGTGTGTTTGGAAAAATGGTCCAGCACCTTACGTGCAATCCCGCTACTCATGGGCGATCCTCCTTTATGCAATTCTTCAATGGCTTTTATGATCTGAATCGAGGATGAACGTTTCAAGAGATAGCCGGTCGCTCCGGCGCAAAGGGCTTTAAAAATTTTATCCTTATCTTCAAACACTGTCAAAATCATGACATTTATTTGGGGATAATGGTTTTTTACAAGCATGGTAGCTTCAATACCTGATATACCCGGCATATCTATATCCATTAATATGACATCAGGGTTATGCTGCTTGCAGTTATTCAAAATGTCATTGGCATTTGCAGAGGCATGGACTAATACAAAACCGATTGTCCCCCGTATTAAATACGACAAACTCTCAAGCAATGATACATTATCTTCATAAATTGAAACCTTAATTGCCATATCCTAATTTTTGTACAAAGTTAAATCGTATTTATTCATGAAAAATCATATAAACTTATGAATTTCTGTTTTGAGTCTGATTGCTGTTCCACCATCCTTCTCCGAACGAATGATCAGTTTGGCATTGATTTGTTCTGCCCGGCGGCGCATATTGACCAATCCGTTGCGCGAAGTTGGCATATCCGGATCAAAACCGCAACCATTATCGTGAATGACAACTTCTATCATGTTGATGGTAATGGTAATTGTCATCTCCAATGTAGAACATTCGGAGTGTTTAACGGCATTATTAATTGCCTCTTTTGCAATCAGATAAATATTCCGGCGCTCGTCCATCCCCAATTTCAGATTGTTATCCACTTCTTTCAGGTTCATGCAAAATTCGATACCCTTCGCTTCGCAAATCGAAATGGCATATTCGCGCAAACGGATGGTAAGGTTTTTGAGTGTATCATTCTGCGGATTAACCGACCAGATGATATCGTCCATCGAATTGAGAATATCGCCCGAATTTTCGCTGATTTTTTTAAGCACTTCCAATAACCGCGATTGTTTGTCGCCACTTTTTGTCATGCTGCACATCAGGTAAATACTACTCAGGGTCGAGCCGATATCATCATGCAGGTCGGCAGCTATGCGTGTTCTCATATGCTCCATCTTGATGATATTGTTGATCCGGAATTTGTAGAATGTGTAAAACAGGGTTGTAAGAAACAAGGTGATAATCAAATAAAACCAGATGGTCTGATAATAAGCCCACCTGATTCTGAAAGTATAGGTGGTTTCATCACCGGTCACGAAACCGTTTCGTATCACGCGTACCTTCAATATATACCTGCCTGGTTTCAACGCTAAATATTCAACAAATCCCGGTTCCGGGATTTCAAACCATTCCTCAGAGAAATTTTCGAGCTTGGTTTGATAACCGGTAACTTCGGCTTGGTCGAATGGAAAAGAAGAAAAAGTAAATCGAAAATTGTTCTTTGTATGGTCAAGCGTGAGTATTTCAGGTATATGAATCCATTCCGAAAAATCGATGCCATCGACCGTCAGGCCGGTAATCATAACCTGGGGCGCTCCATTTTCTGCATCTGAATGTAGATTTACAGAGGGTGTAAAATTGGCTTCACCGGCATGCAAGGTTTCATTTTGAGCAAATCCCGGGAAAAACAGGATCGCCATAAACAATAAAAAAACGAAAATCTTTGTGGCGTTTTTTATTGTTGCGTGATAACGGAGACAAAACGTTGATTCCATTTTACTGCTCTCATTCACCGTATGATGCTTTAATTATTTTCACTGCAAATATCTTTTTTCCAAACGATACAAAATACCCCCAAATGGGGGTTTTTTAAAATATCGGGTGTTTTTTTATTTTTTATTGCGCCTTTTCCATATTGTTTTTTTTTTTACTTTTGCGCTTTCATCCATACTTGTACATTATTATTATTAAGTTATTATGGCAACCGGCATCAAAAGCTTAGCAAAAGATACTGCAATTTACGGACTGAGCAGTATTATCGGACGGTTTGTAAACTGGATGCTGGTGCCGATGTATACAAGGGTTTTGGTAGATCCCGGCGAATACGGCATCGTCACCGAACTGTACGGGTGGGTGGCTTTGCTCCTGATCCTATTAACGTACGGGATGGAGACAGGCTTTTTCAGGTTTATCAATAAAAAGGGCGAATCGAACCCTTTACGAGTCTATGGTACCGTTTTATATGGCGTGCTTTCTACTTCCATCCTTTTCACAGCGACTGTTTTATTATTTTTAAATCCTGTCGGCAGGATGCTCGGATATGCCAATCATCCTGAATTTATCGGAATCATGACTGTGACCGTCGCTATCGACGCTTTTCTGTGTTTACCCTTTGCCTACCTGCGCTATCAAGGTAAAGCCATGCGATTTGCAACATTCAAACTGTTGATAATCGGGATAACTATTTTCTTGAATATCTTCTTTTTGTTGATTTGCCCACAGATACATCCTCTTCATCCCGAATGGATTGCATGGTTTTATCAAGCCGATTACGGCGTGGGTTACATCTTTGTATCCAATCTGTTGGCCACCCTGTTCACGTTGATTTTATTGCTTCCGGATATGCTTCCCGGTCTTCGTAGCAAAATGGATCTCCGTCTACTCAGGCAAATACTCAACTATTCGTTTCCCATTCTGCTTCTGGGAATTGCCGGAATCTTTAATCAGACTGCCGACAAAATCCTGTTCCGGTTTTTGTTCGACGACAAAGAATATGCTGCCGGACAGTTGGGAATTTACGGCGCATGCTTCAAAATTGCCGTCGTAATGGTCATGTTTATACAAGCATTCCGTTATGCCTACGAGCCTTTTATATTTGCCAAAAACAAAAGCGACGATAACCGGAAAGCCTACATCGAGGCGATGCGGTATTTCATCATGTTTGCACTATTTATTTTTCTGAGCGTCATGTTCTACATGGATGTCCTGAAACATTTTGTACCTGCCGGTTATTATGCGGGATTGAGTGTCGTACCGGTTGTCATGCTGGGTGAGTTGTTTTTCGGGATATATTTCAACCTGTCTATCTGGTACAAACTGACCGACAAGACGATGTGGGGAGCTTGTTTTTCCGCGATCGGCTGTGTTGCGACAGTCGCAATCATCCTGCTGTTTGTGCCCCGATTCGGTTTTATTGCATGCGCATGGGCTTCGTTTGCAAGCAATTTGCTGATGATGATGCTTTCTTATTTCATCGGCCGGAAGAAATTTCCGGTCGCCTACAACTTACGCTCCGCCCTATATTACAGCTTATTAGCTGCGGGATTGTATCTTGCCGGAATGTATCTGCCAATTGATTCTTTGGTTTGGCGTTTAATATACCGGAGTGTTTTATTAATCATTTTCTTCGCCTTTATTGTCCGCTCTATACGAATAAAAGAATAAAAGAAATGTTTGATCCGTAATTTATCTCCCCCAATCACATTTTTTCCGTACTTTTGTATCAAAAATACTACATAAAATAATTTATCCAATGAAAGGTTTGAAAAGAATTTGTATCGCAATATTGTTTTGCACCGGAATGAATCAGCTCCATGCCGATGAGGGAATGTGGGCGCTCAAAGAGTTGAATGCCGAAAATTTAGCCAGGATGAAGGAGTTGGGATTCCTCCTGCCATTTGAGCATTTATACAGTGATACCGACCCATGTATTGCCAATGCAGTCGTGATCTTCGGGGGAGGTTGCACGGGTATCACGGTTTCCGAAAAAGGGTTGGTTTTCACAAACCACCATTGCGGGTACGGCTCTATCCAGCGTTTAAGTAGCGTCGAGCACGACTATCTGAAAGATGGTTTTGTGTCGCAACGCTTAGAAGAGGAGTTGCCGGCGCCCGGATTGAATGTCCGCTACCTGAAGGAAACCGTCGATGTGACTGATCGGATTCTACCTCACATCGCCGGCCTTGACGATGAACTTCAGCGGATCAGGAAAGCCGATTCCATCGGGAGGGCTATTTGTGCCGAAATTGAAACAAACGGTTTTCAAACAGCTTCGGTCATTCCGTTTTATAGTCGGAATAAGTACTATATGGTTGTGTATCAGATATACAAGGATGTTCGGTTGGTATTTACACCACCCAGTTCGGTGGGTAAGTTCGGAGGCGATACGGACAACTGGATGTGGCCACGCCAGACAGGCGACTTCTCCGTTTTCCGGGTCTATGCCGGAGCCGACAATCAACCGGCTGAATATCATGCTTCAAACCGCCCTTATCAGCCAAAATATGTTGCCGAAGTATCAATTCGGGGATACAAAGAAAATGATTATGCCATGACGTTGGGTTTTCCGGGAAGCACTGACCGGTATCTCAGTTCATGGGGCATAGCGCAACGCATCGAAAGTACAAACAAACCACGCATCGAAGTACGCGAAATCAAACAGGAGGTATGGAAAGAAGCCATGCTTGCCGGCGATGCCGTCCGCATCAAATACGCTTCCAAGTTTTCAGGTAGTTCGAACTATTGGAAAAACTCCATCGGCATGAACCGCGGCATTGCCAATATGCAATTGATAGACAGGAGGAAAGCCGAAGAAGCCGCCTTTGCTGCCTGGGTGAACGGCAGTACGGAACGAAAAAATAAATACGGAAATGTTTTGAGCCTTTTAGAAAATGGATATACTTCGACCGACGAACTCCGTAAATACGCTACCTACCTGACGGAAGCGTTTCCGGGCGGAGCGGAAATCGTCCGTCTGGCGCGAATGGTCAGTAGCGTTGTCGTGAAAGGAAGTACGCCGGAAGATATTGATCGATTGATGGAAGCACAATTTAAGACATTCTACGACGACTACGAGCCTGCCCTCGACCAAAAGGTACTGGCTGTCATGATGCAAATTGTAAAGGATCGCGTTCCTGCAGGGTTTTTACCCGATATCTTCCAAAAGGTAGATAAGAAATACAAGGGAGATTACCGGAAATATGCCGCCGATGTATTTAAAAATACGTCATTCCTTACTTACAACCGGTTGGCTGCCTTATTGAAAGACGAAAAGACATTCAATAAGATTCTGAAGAATGACCCGGCAATCGAACTTTCCGAATCAGCAATTAACAAAGTTTTAAGCCTGCAGCAAATGACTGAAGCGTTTGCTTACGAGATTGGAAAGGGAGAGCGGTTATACCAAGCCGCCCTGAATGAGATGTATCCGGATAAAACATTCTATTCCAACGCCAATTTTACCATGCGATTGAGCTATGGCAGCATCGGAGGGTATCGCCCTTTCGATGCCACATGGTATGATTACTATTCGACCGAAAAAGGAGTTTTTGAAAAAGAAGACCCCTCGAACGAAGAATTTTGGGTACAACCCGAGATTCTTGATTTATTGAGAAGCAAAGATTTCAATCCTTATGCCAATGCCAAAGGTGAACTGCAACTCTGTTTCCTGTCCAATAATGACATCACCGGAGGAAATTCCGGCAGCCCGGTCTTGGACAAAAACGGCCGTCTCATCGGATTGGCTTTCGACGGAAACTGGGAAGCAATGAGCGGCGATATCGCTTTCGAACCTGATTTGCAACGTTGTATCTCCGTCGACATCCGTTATCTACTTTATATGATCGACAAATGGGCAAAATGTCCACGTCTGATTGAAGAACTAAAGTTAGTAAAATAAGGAATAGTTTCTCGTTTCCGGTTCATAGTTTATTCAGTTATTCAATTATTCAGTTATTCAGTTATTCAATTCTTCCCAATCGTCCCCATGAAGTACTCCATCATCGTCCCCATCTACAACCGCCCCGATGAAGCCAATGAGTTGCTGCAAAGCCTTTCGCTCCAGACATTCAAGGACTTCGAATTGGTATTGGTTGAAGATGGTTCCACCAAACCTTGTTCGGCAGAAGTCGGGATTTACAAAGATCAAATCCCGATCCAATACCTCATGAAGGACAATTCAGGCCGCAGCGATACCCGGAATGTGGGTATGCAACATGCCAAAGGCGATTATTTTATCTTCTTCGACTCGGACTGTATCATCCCTTTATCTTATTTCGAGACAATAAACCGTTTGTTACAAGAAGATTACGCAGATTGTTTCGGCGGCCCCGATCGTGAACACCCATCGTTTACCACATTACAAAAAGCCGTCAACTATGCCATGACTTCTTTCTGGACAACCGGCGGCATACGGGGAGGCAAAGTGAATATGGAAAAATTCAAGCCACGGACATTCAATATGGGTTTTTCGCGAGCAGTATATGAAACCGTCGGGGGATTCAACGACATGTACGGCGAAGATATCGACCTCAGCATCCGGATCAGCCAAGCCGGCTTTACCACCAAACTCTATCGCGAAGCCTTTGTATATCACAAGCGAAGGGTCAACCTGATTAAATTCTACAAGCAAGTGAATATCTTCGGACAAGCCCGGATTAACCTTTTCAAACTACATCCGGAGTCACTCAAATTGGTTCATACCCTGCCGGCTTTCTTCGTTTTGGGAAATATCGCCATCCTCGTCTCAGCGGTATTTCTCTCCCCTTATTTCCTGCTTTTCCCTGCCGCCTATATGTTGATTCTGTTTCTTGACGCCTTATTCAGAACAAAAAAACTCCCCATCGCCGGACTCTCCGTTATCACCTCCCTCATCCAACTCACCGGCTACGGAAACGGCTTTATCCAATCATTCATCCAAAAAATTATCCTCCGTCGCAACCTGGAAAATTTGGAAAAATTAAAGAAAGTATATAAATAGAGCGTCTTGATTCATGTAAAGAAGATTGTTTTGTAAAAGAAAATTATACTTTACGAAAAGTAAATTATTTTCGTAAAAATATTTATGGTATACTTTCCTCCGGAATGACTGGTACACTATCACCGAAATTTGCACCATTCGATAAAAAAACGTTTTTAAAAAAAATGATGGGTTTTCTTAGAAACACTATTTAATTAATTCGTAAGACAATTCGTTGATGAAATCCTTATAATCGGGCATCAATCCCCAAATCATAATAAGCTCATTTACAGGAGACAAGGCGCATGGACTTATTTTTTCAATTATATTCATCCTTGCCTTGAAATTTGGCATTAACGAAGCAAAATCACTAAATACATCAGGAAACAAAATCTTGGCTTCATACCCCTCAACCAAATGACGCAGGATTTCCCTGTAGATATCAACAGCATCATCATCGCTCTTGTGATAACGGCCTAACAACACTTCCAAATCTGCATATAGCACAAGCTCACTTCCTTCAATACTGCAAACAACGGCAATATGCTCGACCAAATCATCATATCTTTTTAATAATTCATAAGCAGTGTCTTCTCTTTTATAAAGCTCATCAAAGCCGTTAAATCGGCTTATTGCATCATCAAGGCAGGGATTCATATCAGGGCTGATATGCATTAGGCCGCACCACATAAAAAGAAATGGATACTGACAGCAGATTTCAACTAAATTTGCTGTCGTTAAAGTTTTTAAAATATCATCAGGAATATGGTAGTCATCCATTTTTTCTAAAGTCGTCAAGCCTGCCCACAGATTTGGATTTAGATTAAAAGGGTAATTCCATACTGATAATTCTCGGTACCATATATAACCTCCTATAGCTACAACATTGCAGCAGCCGCATGGCTCTTCAGGTTCTTCGATGATTACCTCCGGTTCGCGTTGAGTTTGACAGCAAGTAAGAAAAAAAGAACAAAATGTTAAAATATAAATAAGATTTTTCATTCCAAAAAACAAACTAATACACATTAACATTCATCGTTTTCGAATAATTTCCCGCAAAGACACAAAATTCTTTCACACACGAAAAATTTATTCCTTGCGGGGTGCATTTCACACTCCGTTAACAAAAAAATAACATTTCCTTAACGTAAAGATAACGTACAAAAATGTTTTTTTACAATAATCCGACATACTTTTGCACCAAATCCGGCATATATGACATCTAAAGCAGAAGAAATAAAGTTATATAAAGCAAT
>JAIRJR010000188.1 GCA_031260575.1 Tannerella sp. | reverse complement strand
CGTTCAGGATAACACGTAAAGGCTGTTTGCGTACTTTATTGGCCATTTCTGCAATTTTGATTGCTCCTTCGGCAGCAGCAAACGATTCGTGTCCGGCAAGAAAGGCGAAACATTGGGTTTCTTCGCGCAACAATCTGGCAGCCAGATTGCCATGTCCGATACCCACTTTGCGATCGTCGGCAACAGAGCCGTTGATACAGAATGCCTGCAGTCCTTCGCCTATCGCTTCGGCGGCATCGGCAGCATACTTACAACCCTTCTTGATTGCTATTGCAGCGCCTGCTACATAAGCCCATTTTGCATTTTCGAAACATATACGTTGGGTTTCTTCACAAATCGTATAAGGGTCGATACCCAGCGCATCGCAGATTGACTCCGCTTCTTCCAAGTTTGCAATCCCGTAACTGTTTAATACTTTGAGGACATTGCCCATACGGCGGTCCTGACTTTCAAATTTTACTTCGCGTTTTGCCATTTTCAATTCCTCCTATTCATTACGTGGATCAATATATTTTACTGCTTCTTTGAAACGTCCATACGTTCCTTTGGCTTTTCCCAATGCTTCATTGGCATCAATTCCTTTTTTCACCAAATCCATGAATATGCCCAGATGGATAAATTCATAACCGATGATTTCGTCGTTAGCATCGAGCGCCAAACGCGAACAATAACCTTCAGCCATTTCTAAGTAGCGCGGTCCTTTGGCAAGCGTTCCAAACATGGTTCCTACCTGCGAACGCAATCCTTTACCCAAGTCTTCCAGGCCTGCTCCGATTGGTAATCCACCTTCGGAAAATGCAGATTGTGAACGGCCATAAGCGATTTGTAAAAATAGTTCGCGCATTGCCGTATTGATTGCATCGCATACCAGATCCGTATTCAACGCTTCCAGCACAGTTTTACCCGGAAGGATTTCTGCCGCCATCGCTGCCGAATGAGTCATCCCCGAACAGCCAATGGTTTCAATCAAAGCTTCCTGAATAATACCTTCCTTAATGTTTAGGGTGAGCTTACACGTACCCTGTTGCGGAGCACACCAGCCTATCCCGTGTGTCAGACCCGATATGTCCCTGATCTCCTTTGCTCTCACCCACTTGCCTTCTTCCGGAATGGGGGCGGATGGGTGGTTGGCGCCTTGTTTTACGCAACACATATGTTGCACTTCATGAGAATAAATCATAATCTTATAATACTATTATTGAATGTATAATAAATAAATCTTTCTTTTTTCAGCGCAAAGAAACACATTTTTTTTGAAAACAGGAAGACTTGGTCATCGAATTTACAAAAATTTGCAGAAAAGAATTAATGTTCCGAAAATAATCTATACTTTCACAGCCATTTTACGGATTCTTTCGATGAAACAGGCTTTTTGGAAGTTGCATATTTCGGTTTTACTTGCAGGTTGTACCGGCTTGTTTGGTAAAGTTATCAACCTGAATGAAGGCTTATTGGTTTGGTACAGGCTGATACTGACTGTTTTACTAACCGTGATCATTCTGACTGTCGGAAAAAAAATGCGCAAAGTTTCTTTTCGTGATTTTCTATATTTAGCAGGCACGGGAGCGATTTTGGCTTTCCATTGGTTATTTTTCTTCGGCAGTATCAAAGCTTCCAACGTTTCAATCGGGGTGGTATGTTTCTCAACGGTCGGTTTTTTTACAGCCATTTTAGAACCGGTGGTTTACCGTTGCCGGATTTCACGTAAGGAAATAATCCTCAGCATGCTTGCCGTAGTTGGCGTCTTGCTTATCTTTTCGTTCGATATGCGCTACCGTCTGGGTATCATGTTAGGGATCGTTTCTTCAATCTTGGCTGCATTGTTTACCATCGTCAATAAACGGGTAAGCGCTAATCGCCAAACCGGAACTGTCCTTTTGTATGAAATGACGGGAGGATTTTTGTTTGTCAGCCTGATATTACCTTTTTACCTGTTTTTTTCCCCTGTTCAAACCATCCTGCCTTCCATGCAAGATGGTTTCTATTTATTCCTGTTCGCATTTTTCTGTACCATTGGCGTATATATCCTTCAAATTCAATCCTTAAAGAAAATTTCTGCTTTTACATTCAACCTTACGTACAACTTGGAGCCGGTTTACAGTATTCTACTTGCCATGCTTCTTCTGGGCGAAACAAAGGAGTTAAACACCGCATTTTATATGGGATTAAGCCTTATAATCATTTCTGTTGTGATGCAAATGCTTGCATATATGGAATTTAAGAAGGAAAAACCATAAAAAACCTGCAATAATCAAGGCTTTGCAATCATTTGTTTATTTCGGGTGATTCAGGCGGGATTCGAACCCACGACCCACAGCTTAGAAGGCTGTTGCTCTATCCAACTGAGCTACTGAACCAAAATTTCGGCTACAAAGATACATTTTTTTTTTGTTTTTTTCTCGTTTATTGCTGCATTTGCGAATTGTTTTTATGAATTGTTTTCGGCTCTACAGCCCATTGTGCCTCCAACTAAGCAATAACTGTGTTCAAATAATTCCCAATCAGAACGGATACCCAACCGCAAAATGCCACGCAAAATTCTCTTTCAAGTTCAGCGGGTCGAGAACAGCCCATTTCTTATTTCCATCAACTTGAGGATTATATGCTTTCATTCCTGTATCCAAACGAACAAGGAAATAATCGAAATCAAGCCTGACCCCCAATCCATAGGAAATCGCAATTTCCCTGTAGAAGCGGGTGAAATCAAAATTCCCTCTCGGCTGATTACGATTAGGTCTGATTGTCCATACATTTCCGGCGTCGACATAGGCAGCCATTTCAAATTTCCAAAACATCTTTGTCCGGTATTCAATATTGGCATCTAAACGAATATCTCCTACCCGATATACGAATGATGCATTTTCAGTAAGTGGCATGCTACCAGGTCCGAGAGACCGTATTGACCATCCGCGGTTGCTATTGGCGCCCCCTGAAAAGTAACGACGCTCGAAAGGTAATTCTTTCATATTTCCGTAGGGATAACCAAGCCCGCCACCTATGTGAAAGGCGATTGAATTGCGATTGTCTATCCTTATGCTTCCTGCAAAATCCACATCCCCTTTTACATATTGTGAATAATTGATACCAAACAAACTGTACCTGCCATTAGTTGTAGGGGCATTCAATAAATTGGAAAAGCCATAGAGTAAATTTCCGGCCGATTCGAATGCCAAACGAAATGAATAGGTGTTGCGGCCGCGCAACAAAGGGTCATAATTGTTAAACGAATAGGTATAGCCTGAACCGGCAATAAACAAATCGGAATAATTATAGAGCACAATGGCTTCGGGCAGGGATGTGATAAAATCTCGATCCATGTAAGGTAAAAACACATAGTTGACTTCAAATAGTTTGAATGTATGACGTGAAAATTGACTGGCGGGGTTCTGCCACATGTAACTCCATCCGCCGGAAAGAATAGCACGCCGATATTCAGGGCGACGTTGCTGGTTGTGACTGATTTTCAATTCTGTAGTAGCACGAACTTTCGTTCTGATCTCATTGCTGACCGGAAAGATAAATGTAGGAAAAAGAATAGAAGCTTCTCCTGCAAATTCCCAATAGTTTCCCTGGCCGGCTTCTTCGATCGACAACGACTCGTAAGCCCCTCTGAATTTGGCTGAAAACAATTCGGAACCTTTAAACAAATTGCGATGCTGGTAATTGAGGCTGGATGCAAAACCTAAATCTCCGGCAGAATTTGTCCCTTCAATCTCGATGCCGAATCCATGTATTTTTGCCGGAGAGGTCTGTATGATACAATTTAATTTTAAGGTATCATTTTCTTCAAATTCCTCATAACGGAAATTGACATGACGTAATGCACGTAATGAAGAAAGCGCCCGGTAAGTTTGTTCAACCGCCTTTTCATTGTATAACATACCCGGAGAAATATAAGTTCGCCGCTGAAGAACGCTAGGACGAAGGCTTCGCCCGGCTTTACCATATAAAATCTGAATATTTCGCCTGAAAGTTGAATCGACCGGTATAAAATTTTCATTTTGATCCGGATTCAAATTATCATAATCTGTAATCACCTTTACTTGATTAAAATAATAAACCCTATGAGGTTGTTCTTCGATCAATCCTGTTTGATTGACCATCTGTACAGGTTTTACATCCATTTCCAAGTCAACCCAATTTTGTTTGGAGGTATCGGCATAGAAAGTAATGAACTCGTTATTAAACGCATAATAACCTCTTTGCCGTAGTTGGGTAGTCAGTCGTTGCCTTTCCTTATCTAAAACATTCCTGTCAAAAAGCGCACCTTTCCGGATCAATGAGGTGTATTCTTCTGATCCTGAACGAAACAATGAACTAAACCATGCCTGTTTCGGGGATTGTAGATTGAAGATACTATCTATTTGCACGTCTGAAACAGAGGAGGTATAATCTGCAATCCGGTAAGGCTTATTTGCATGAATGTGATACGAAACGGATGCTTTTTTTCTTTTTGAAGAATCTATCGTTGCCGAAACATCAGCTTGAATAAACCCTTTATTAATCATATATCGTTTGAAATCAGCTTGCGATTGCATAATGGAAAAGGTATCCATGATAATAGGCGGTTCGCCTATCCGGCGAAGTTGTTTGTTCAGCCAATTATTTTCATTCCGTCCCGACCATCCATAAACGTAAAGCGGCCATTTCAGTATCCCGAATATCTTATAATTAGGTTGTTGTCTGAGGAATGGTTTCAAATCGTTTGACTTGACATAAGCGCTATCGACCGTTATGATTACCTTGTCCAATAAATATTCGTGATTGCCTACATACTTTGTTGTACTGCAAGATACAAAGCACAATATCAGACATATAAATATAACTATACGATATTTTATTTTCATTATGAATATTTTCAGTCTGCAAAAATACGTCAAATAAATTATTTCTTGTACTTTTGGATTTTTTAAATGATAATTGAGTGGCGGCGACCCACACAATCGCCCGGTTTTTTATGATAAGCAAGGCTAAAATTAAACAAATTCGTCTGTTGGAGAAGAAAAAATATCGCGATGAAACCCGATTATTTGTAGCAGAAGGTAATAAAATAGTTGCCGATATGTTACCGTATTTTGAGTGTGAGTGGTTGATTGCCAAACCTTCGTGGATTGAATCCCAAGAAACCCTACCGGCAAAGGAATTGTTCGTTGCCGGCGAAGATGATATTAGAAAAGCAAGTTTGATGAAAAATCCACAAGATGTATTAGCGGTTTTCAGGTATCCGTCGCACAGGTTAGAAGATATAGATCCTTCTGTATCATTGATAATTGCGCTCGATGGCATACAGGATCCGGGTAATCTGGGTACGATCATTCGATTGGCTGATTGGTTTGGGATCGAACATATCGTTTGTAGCATGGATACAGCTGATGGTTTCGGTCCGAAAGCTGTCCAAGCATCAATGGGCGCATTGACGCGTGTAAGCATACATTATACAAACCTCGAAGAATTTCTATCCAAACCACACGTCCCTCTTTATGGCGCTTTTTTAGACGGTACAGAAATTTATAAAGAACATTTATCTTCCAATGGGGTTATCATAATTGGTAATGAAGGGAATGGGATTCGTCCGTCAGTAGAAAAATTAGTTAACAACCGGCTTTTTATCCCTCCGTTCCCATCAACCCGTCAAAACCCCAACTCATTAAATGCAGCAATGGCCACAGCGATTATTTGTGCTGAATTCAGACGCAGGCAAGGTTTTTGTCAGAACGCATAAAAGAACGCGATTGTCGTACAATACCCGCTAATGTCAAACCCGACTCCTTTCGACCGTCCGGCAATTCCATTTCCATCATTATATCCGACAAAGCCGAATTGTGTTGCCGCAGTGATTCGATTAGTCAAAAGAAGCGCTATTCCCGGTTTAAATCCAACTTGAAAGCCTTCAAAATCGCCTAAACCTAACTCAATCCCTCCATCAATAAAGCCTAATAGAATTCCACTTTTGAATGTAGTATAACGTACATACGGATTCACCACGAAACCTTCCATATCGGGAGTTAGGGAATTTCTATCCGAGTTACTCCATTTTTTGGCATGATAAGCCAATGAAGTGGCTATTGTAATGTAAGGGGTAATGTGAAACCCTACTTCAGGTGCAACGCTGAATGATGTTACGTAGTCGTCAACCCAAAAATTTGTTCTACCGCCTGCCCACCATTTATAGGTTTGTGCATCTATACCCGAAACTGTGATGATTACCAAAAGAGCAATCAATAATAATTTTTTCATCTTTTTTTATTAAATTTTTAATTGATACCGAAAACAAAGGTAAGAAAAAAATCTGAAATCAATTAATCCCTCGAATTGTCTTCCAATTTCCCTGCTTCTTCCGACCCATAGCGATATTTCATCAAACGTATATCATTCAGATAGATTTTATGGTAGGGAACCGAATCCCCGTTAAAGCGAATATAGCCGTAAAACTGATTTATCCTTCTGACAGGCAGCGTCCTTAATAACATTTCGTGATATCCGTCGGTAGTTATCTTTTGATTCAGCATAATGGTGGTATCATTCTGAACTGCACGAAGATGTACTTCAATTGGCGATTGCATACCCGAAACAAATCCGATCACTTTCAGGCCTAAAACAAATATATCGCCAAAGGAAAAATTATTCTCTGTACCGAATTTGAAAATGAGCGCATTAGATAAGGATGAAAAATAAAACTCGTGGTATTTACCGATTGTCCAAATATCTTTCATATTTTCATTGACTGTCAATACCTGTTCCGGTTCAGTTAGATTGATGGCTTCAATTCTTTGGGTAATTTCAGCCAAAGCCATGGTATTCAACTGCATGTAAATATCTAAATTTTTACCGTACCAAACCAATGAACTGTCATAAATAGCCTCTGTAATGCGATGTTTGTCAAACACAGACTGAAAAAGGGCTTTTTTATCACGATCAAATTGGTAGAGCGATGGGTCTGTATCTATGATTGCTTCCGCCAAGTGCATATCCATCAGTATGTGTTGCATTCTTTTTTCAGGAATAATCCCTTTAGGGACTCTGCTGCACGCGATAACGAAAAAGCCAATCGTGATAAGAAATCCACATCCGGAAAATACATTTATAACATATTTCAACATGTATAATTATTTCGACATACTTTTAGACAGAGTCTTGCGATAAAAAATCAATAAAGAAAACATGCCCACACATATAGCAGAATCTGCTATATTGAATATCGGCCTGAAGAAGATAAAATCTTGCCCACCCCATAGAGGCAACCAGGCAGGTAAGGTCATTTCGATCAACGGAAAATACAACATATCAACAACTTTCCCTTGTAAAACCGGAGCATATCCACCACTTTCCGGCATAAAAGTGGCAATTTGGCCATAACTATGGTCGAAAATCAACCCATAAAAGACACAATCAACAATATTACCGATAGCGCCAACCAAAATCAGGGAAATACATGCAATAAAACCAAAGGAATAGTTTTGTTTCACGATGCGAACAAGAAGATAACCCAAAATAAGTACAGCCACGATCCGAAAAATTGATAAAATCCTTTTATCTATGATCTCTAATCCGAACGCCATCCCCGGATTTTCGGTAAAGTAAATATGAAACCATGAGAAGACCTGATAACTTTCATGCAATTGCATATGTGTTTTTATCCAAAACTTTGATACTTGATCCAAAATAAGAATCAGAAGAATAATGGCAATTATCCCCCATATCTTTTTATTGCTTTTGGTTTGAGCAAGTTCTTTCAAAGCCCCTGTATCTATTTCATTCATGGACTTTTTAACTTCTTTCAATTTATTAAAACATTAAATGAATTATTTCGCCCCTGCCAGCTTCGCTTCCATACTCAACGTAGCATGGGGTACGGCGCGCAACCGTTCTTTGGCAATTAACTTCCCGGTTTCGCGACATATACCATATGTTTTGTTTTCTATCCGGATTAATGCTGCTTGCAAACTCTGGATAAATTTCATCTGACGTTGTGCCAATCTGCCGGACTCTTCTTTTGAAAGTGTTGTCGCCCCTTCTTCCATGACCTTAAATGTGGGCGAAGTGTCGGAAACGTCGTTCCCATCTGAATTGGTAAGCCCGGCTCGCAATTGCTCATAATCTTTTTGTGCAATATCTAATTTTTCGTTAATAATTGCACGAAATTCTTCCAATTCAGCATCTGAATATCTCGTCTTTTCAGTCATCTCATTAAGTTTTTACAAATTATACAATACTATTTTTTTCTATTTCAATCGCAAAGATACAATAATTTTCAAGCTGTACGTCAAATCTTAAATTTTTAAAACGTAAAAAACCATTTTCTTCATCCATCAAACTTTAAATTTTTTTTATCTTTACCATCAGATTAAAGTCTTCAAAATCCAACAAAGTACCGTCAGGCAACTGGTTAACCACATAAATGCATGAAGCCAATACTTGATTGGAAATGTATGATTTATGTTCATGGACAGCCTCATCCATCGCTTCTGACGAACTGATTGTCAAGCTAATCTTGTCGGTTATTTCAAAACCGCTGCTTTTACGCAGGTTCTGTATCCGGTTGACCAATTCTCGCGCTAATCCTTCTTTTTTCAACGCTTCGGTAACTGTTATATCCAAAGCAATTGTCAAACGCCCTTCGTTGGCAACCAACCAACCCGGAATATCTTCCGAAATGATTTCAACATCTGTTAAATTAATCACACAGTCCCGGTTTTCGATATGGAAAGAAAAATGTCCGGTCGTCTCCAATTGAGCGATTTCCTGCATGGTCATGGATTGGATGGCTGAAGCCAGTTGCTTCATAATCTTTCCATAATGAGGGCCTAACTTTTTAAAGTCGGGTTTGACCTTTTTTACAAGAATATCATCGGCATTTTCGATAAAATCTATCGTTTTGATATTTACCTCATTCAAAATCAAATCTTTAACAGATTCGATGTATTGCCTTTGCAATACATCGACAACCGGTATCATAATGGTTTGAAGCGGTTGACGGACTTTGATATTTACTTTACGCCGCAATGACAAAACCATCGATGAAATCGTCTGTGCCATTAACATCCGTTCTTCAAGTATCTTGTCGATCAAGGTATCTTGACTGACCGGAAAGTCGGAAAGGTGTACGGATTCAGCGTTTTCCCGACCGGTCACACTTTCTAAATCCAAATACAGGCGGTCGGCATAAAACGGCGCAATCGGCGCAATTAATTTACTGACTGTTACCAAGCAAGTATATAATGTCTGATAGGCTGACCTTTTGTCGGTTGTCATCCCACCTCCCCAGAAACGCCGGCGATTTAACCGTACATACCAATTGCTTAAATGGTCGTTAACAAAATCGGAAATAGCACGGCCTGCACGGGTAGGTTCGTAGGTTTCATAATAATCGTCTACATCTTTAATTAATGTATTGAGCAATGACAAAATCCAACGGTCTATTTCAGGACGTTCATCGTAATGGATATCCGCCTCGCCGTACAAAAAATGATCGACATTTGCATACAAAGCAAAGAACGAATAGGTATTGTAGAGTGTGCTGAAAAATTTCCGGCGTACTTCTTCGATACCTTCCATATCGAATTTCAGATTTTCCCAAGGTGAAGCATTGGTTATCAGATACCAACGCAATGCGTCCGAGCCGTGTTTGTCTATCGTCTCAAATGGATCGACGGCATTACCCAGCCGTTTAGACATTTTATTGCCGTTTTTATCCAATACCAAACCATTGGAAACAACGGTTTTAAATGCTACGCTATCAAAAATCATACTTCCCAGCGCATGAAGCGTAAAAAACCAACCGCGTGTCTGGTCAACTCCCTCTGCGATGAAATCGGCCGGGAATATTTCCTGTTTGTCAAATATTTCTTTATTCTCGAATGGATAATGAATTTGTGCATAGGGCATTGCACCCGAATCAAACCAAACATCTATCAAGTCGTTTTCTCTTTTCATCGGCTGTCCTGCCTCGGAAACCAAAATAATATCGTCCATATACGGACGGTGTAAATCGATCTTTCCGTAATTTTCTGCCGTATATAGCTCAGGTTCAAATCCATTTTCTTTCCATGGATTGTTTTTCATCATTCCTGCCTCTATTGCTTTCTCGATTTCATCGTATAATTCTTTGACCGAGGCGATACATTTTTCTTCTGTTCCATCCTCTGTTCTCCATATGGGCAATGGAGTTCCCCAATAACGGCTACGGCTCAAATTCCAATCCTGTAAATTCTCAAGCCATTTACCGAAACGGCCGGTTCCGGTACTTTGCGGTTTCCAGTTAATTGTATTGTTCAGTTCGATCATCCGTTCACGGCAAGCGGTGGTTCTCACAAACCAACTGTCTAAAGGATAATAAAGTACAGGTTTATCTGTCCGCCAGCAATGTGGATAGTTGTGAACCTGCTTTTCAATTTTAAGCGCCAACCCCTGCTGCTTCAACATCACACAAAGGTCTATATCAAGCGAAGTTTCTGAACCGGAAGAAGTGGAGGGAGCTTCTTGTTTATATTCGTTCTTCACATACCTCCCCGCAAACTCCTTATACAACGAAGCATCAACTTTTTCCTTTATATAATTATCGTCCAAATCTTCAAGTCTGAAATACCGTCCCTGCAAATCAACCGCCGGACGATGATTGCCGTTTTTATCAATCAATTGTAAGGGAGGAATACCAAAAATCTTGGATACGCGGGCATCGTCAGCGCCAAAAGTCGGTGCGATATGAACAATTCCCGTACCCTCGTCCGTAGTTACAAAACCATCAGAAATCACGCTGAATGCACCTTCGCCCGGATTTATCCATGGAATTAATTGTTCATAGGTGATTCCGACCAAATCAGTGCCCGAAAATTCCGCAATCATCCGGTAAGGAATTAATTTGTCTCCGGTTTTATAATCTTCCAATTTCAAACCAGCGGCTTCAGGATTCAAATGTTTTTCGATTAAATCCTTGGCTAAAATAATCGTAATAGGCTCGTATGTATATGGATTATAGGTGCGTACTGCAGCGTATTGTATTTTTGGGCCGACACAAAGCGCTGTATTCGAGGAAAGTGTCCATGGAGTCGTCGTCCATGCAATGATAAACACATTCCCCCACCCTGTCATTTCCGGTTTGGGTGTTTTCACTTTAAACATGGCTACCACAGTAGTATCTTTTACATCGCGATAGCACCCCGGCTGATTCAATTCGTGCGTACTTAATCCCGTACCCGCAGCGGGTGAATAAGGCTGAATGGTATATCCCTTGTAAAGTAGTCCGTTCTTATAGAGCCTATTCAGTAAATACCAGAGTGTTTCGATATACCGGTTGTCGTATGTGATGTATGGATCGTCCATATCAACCCAGTAGCCTATGCGATCGGTAAGGTCTTCCCATTCCTTCGTATATTTCATCACATCCTTGCGGCAGGCAGCATTATATTCGGCAACCGAAATATGCTTCCCAATATCTTCTTTTGTGATACCCAACGCTTTTTCCACACCAAGTTCAACCGGCAAGCCGTGTGTATCCCATCCGGCTTTTCGTTGTACCTGAAATCCTTTCATCGTTTTATACCGACAGAAGATATCTTTGATTGCGCGAGCTATGACATGATGAATACCGGGCATCCCGTTTGCCGATGGCGGACCTTCGTAAAAGATGAACGATGGACACCCTTCGCGAATATCCAAACTTTTTCGAAATATATCCCCATCTTTCCAAAATTTCAATATCGTTTTATTGATACCGGACAAATCAAACACCTCATATTCAGTAAAATGATTACCTATCATACACA
>JAIRJR010000114.1 GCA_031260575.1 Tannerella sp. | reverse complement strand
TTCTCTGTGTAACTCTGTGTCATTTTTTTATTTCACAGAGAATCACAGAGAAGACACAGAGAACCGCGGAGAAAATTATTTCTTATAAACATGATTAAATATCTTATTTAAGTGACATTGTGTACCGACAGGGTTAAATACCCTGTTAGGGTTTGATCGAACTATGAACTTTTCCCAAAAAGTGTCCGATTTTGAACACTTAGTGTCCGAAAACGGACACTTTTTTTTGCTTATATTTTTTAAAATTTTAATAAACAGCGTATTGGATTTTTGGCACGATTTTTGCTGCAAATTATAGTAAATAGAACGATTCAAGAACAACTAAAAAATAATTATCATGTTTTATCATCTCAAAATCATGGTGCGCAACTTGCGGCGCGGCGGATTTTATTCTGCCATCAATATTGTTGGTTTGGCCATTGGCATGGCAGCCGCTGTCCTTTTACTGATATGGGTGTATAACCAGTGGTCGTACGACCGTTTCCACCCCAAAGCCAAACAGATACATCAGGTGTGGAGCCGTAATGAAATCGAAGGAGTGATAAATTGCTGGCAAGCAACTTCGTTAATGATCGGTCCTGCCCTGAAAGACGAATATCCGGAAATTGTTGAATCGGTACGCGTTTTTCCGGGAGATTACTTATTCGGCGAAGGCGACCGGAGTATGACTGCCAAAACTACGTATGCCGATCCTTCTTTCCTTACTATGTTCAACTTTCCGTTGTTGTATGGAGATGCAAATACGGCGCTCAACGATCCCTATTCTATCATTCTGACCGAAAAAACTGCTAAGTGGTTCTTTGGCGACGAAAATCCGATGGGGAAAACCCTTATGTACAATATGAAAGAGCCGGTGACCGTAACAGGCGTAATGAGAGATTTGCCCGACAACACGCGTTTCAATTTCGAAATACTTGGTCATATTACATTCCGTGAAAAAGTAATCGGTTATTCGGCATCATGGGGCAATATGGGACCTCAAACATACGTGGAATTAACGCCTTATGCACAGTTAGACAGACTGAATGCATCCATTTGCGACATTATTAAAAGAAATACCGACCAACGAATGCAAACAGAGGCTTTTCTTTATCCGTTGGACAAATCGTATCTGTACAACAAGTTTGAAAATGGCGTTCCTTCGGCCGGAGTGACTATGGTCATCATGCAAATGTTTATAGGAATAGCAGTGTTCCTCTTACTTATCGCGTGCATAAATTTTGTAAACCTCAGTACGGCTCGGTCGTCGATTCGCGCGAAGGAGGTAGGCGTACGCAAAGCGTTGGGTAGTAAGCGTTCCGGACTAATTGGCCTGTTTATAAGCGAATCCATGATGCTCGCTTTTATTTCGGGAATCATTGCACTTGTCTTTGTAATCGTAGTGTTGCCCGAATTTTCGGCGTTGCTTGGTGGTTTTGCCGGAAGAACATTGTCTGTCAATCTTTTCGATTTCCGTTTCTGGTTGTTTGCGTTGGTATTTATTCTCCTTACCGGATTATTAGCCGGAGCTTATCCGGCTTTTGTCTTGTCGGCTTTTAATCCTGTCAAGGTGTTGAAAGGCGCTGTCGCCGGTGGCGGCTCGCGAATCACAGTACGCAAGGTGTTGGTGGTACTCCAATTTTCCTTTGCCATCTTTCTGATTATTGGAACGCTTGTGGTACGCCGGCAAATCATTCATGCCAAAAACCGCGATGCAGGGTACGACAAGGAACTTCTTATCTATATCCCGCTTCCGGAAGGCATTGCGAATCATTATTCCGCTTTCCGGTATGATTTGATATCATCAGGCGCTATAAAAGATATGACAAGAACATGGATGAACATGATGAATATGTGGGCTTCTACTTCAAGTCCGGAATGGAGGGGCAAAAATCCGGAAGATAACCGGAATTTTAATCTCTTTTTTGCCGACGGTAACTGGGCAAAAATGATGGGCGCCGAAGTTGTTATGGGGCGTTTCCCCGATGCGGCAACGTTTTCAACCGATTCCTCAGCCATCCTTATCAACGAAACGGCTGCCCGGATGATCGGATTTGAAGACCCGATAGGCGAAAAATTGTCGTATTGGGGATACGAAGGTCATATAACGACGGTGATCAAGGATTTCGTTTTACATAATCCATTTGAAAAACCTCAACCCATGGTGATTGGTTGCGAAAAAGGCGGTTTTCCAAACCTCGAAATACTGATCCGGTTGACACAGGGCAAAACAGCCGACAGATTAGCAACCCTCGAAAATAGTTTCAAACAATACAGCGCCGGATATCCGTTTCGATATCAATTTGTTGACGACGATTACGCCTTAAGATTCAAAACTGAGCAAGCTGTTGAGGCGTTGACGGGAGCTTTTACGGTCATTGCCATTCTGCTTTCATGTATGGGCTTGTTTGCACTGACTGCCCTCACTGTCGAACGGCGCAGGAAAGAAATCGGTATCCGCAAAGTATTGGGCGCTTCGGTTACCCATATCACGATGTTGGTTTCCAAAGAATACTTGGTTTTAACAATCATAGCCTTTGCACTTTCTGCACCCTTGGCATGGTTTGTGATGCATCAATTCCTGAATATGTACGACTACCGTACGAATATACCCGTATGGTTAATCGTGGGCGTCGGTATACTCATATTGCTGATTGCCATATTGACTGTGGGATTTCACGCCATCAAAGCGGCAATGGCCAATCCGGTAGATGCGATAAAATCTGAATAAATCAATTATGAGTTATGAATAATTGAATAATTGAGTCATTTTTTCAGTCACGATTAATTGAATAATTGAATCATTGAGTCTATCAATGGAGAGTCACGATAGTCATCATTATCAATAAGTAGAACCGGTGTTTCAGTCTTTTTCTTTGAGCAAAGCGTCGTTGTTCAATACTTTGAAAGAAATTGTTTTTGGGGCAGGTGTGTATCTAACCACAATGCCTTCTTTTTCAAGCCCGCCCGGATACTTGCCCTTCGCTTTTTCTAACAGCGTTTCCAAAGAATATGCAAAATGATCACCTCGTTCTTCTAAGGGGACAAAAGAAAGACCTAACCCGGAACATAAGTTGAAAGCCTCATCATAAGGAAGATACCTGCCGGAATCCCAGTCTTTTACATCGAATACAGACCATTCGATAGCGGGCAGTCTCAATTTGTTTTTTTGGATTCCCGGACCGCAGATTTCTCCGGTCAAAACCAGATTTTTCCCCAGCGCAATTAATTTTTCCTTCAACCCGTATTTGTATACCGGCGTCCAGTACAGTGCATTATCTTCGTCTTTGATTTCTTTGTTCCGGCTGCAACACCCGATTTTACCATCAATATAATACACAATTCCCGATGTGCCGTCTAATTTGGTTGTGATGTAATAGGGTTTACCGTGCAGTTGTTCAAGCAGTTCTAATGCCGATTGCAACCGTATCTCATCAGATGCCGGGATGCCGTGCGGACGTTCGCCGATAATTGTCCCACCGGGATTCGCCGTTTCGGGAATGTACCATTTCTTCACCTGAAGTGTTTCAGTGACATCATCGCCCACATTGAAACCGGCGAATTCGGGAAAATGCGATAACGGCAACAGCAGTCCCTGCGACAATTGACCGCGCATCCGCATCGTCCGGATTCGAAAGCCTTTGCCGTTGTCTTCATTATCGCGATACGAAGAAGACCGTAAAAACTCATAGCGCCGGTCTTCAGGCAGGAAACTGTCAACCTCGAAATAAACGCCGATGTCATTTTCATTAAACTCGCCTTTTTTGACCACGCATTGCCAACCCATAATATGAGCGGTTTCAAGAAAATCGGAATCCGGAATCGGGGTGATCATTTTCACCCTTTGAAGTGTAACCAATGAACGCATAATCTACCCTCCATGTTTAAAAAGTTATATGTGCAAAGGTATGGGTTTTTGGGGAAGAAACAAAATGGGATTGGAAAAATTATTCTTGTTTCCCAAATCATGAACCACTCAAACCAGACGCGACTTGTGGTATTTTCATCACTGCATTTTTACAAAAGTGTCCGTTTTCGGACAGTAAGTGTCCGAAAACGGACACTTTTTTTTTCGAGAAATTTTTTATATCACACATAATCAACGCATTGAATGTTTGGCACGGTTTTTGCATGTAAATCAATAGAAGAAAAGATTTTTGAATATTAAACAATTAAAATAATTAACAATATGAAACGAAGAATTTTAATCGGTATCGTAGCGCTATTATGTTGGAATTATACAGGCGCACAGAGTGAAACGAAGCAATGGACACTTGAACAATGTATCCGTTATGCCGTTGCCAACAACATTAATCTCAAACAACGGGAACAAATGCAGGAGTCTAAGAAGATTGAATTGAATACCCAAAAATTCAGTTGGATGCCCAACCTGACTGCTGGTGGTAATCAGAGTTTCGGTTTCGGACGTTCAGAGTCGCGCGATGGTTTGATCGTAGACCAAAATGGAGCCAATACATCATTGGAGATTCGGACTGATATGCCCCTGTTCGACGGATTTAGAATACCGAACAACATCGCGGCAGGCAAATTAAACTTGAAAGCGGCTACCGAAGCGTTGAATAAGGCGAAAGAAGATTTGGCGATCGGCGTAACTTCTTATTATTTAATGGTTCTCTTCAACAAAGAACTTTTGAATATCGCCGAATTACAGCTCAATCAGACCAAAGATCAGGTGACCGTTACCGAAGCATTGGTTGAAGTCGGTAAAGTAGCGATGTCGCAATTGTATGATATCAAGGCTCAATTGGCATCCGATGAAGTCAAACGCACTGACGCCGAAAACAACTTTAACTTAGCGTTGTTGGATTTGATTCAGGCATTGGAATTGGAACGATTGGGCGCAGATTTTGATATCGCGCAACCTGATTTAAGCGATGTCATATCAGATAATATTCAAAGCCTTCTATCCCCCGATCTGATCTACGACAATGCAGTAGGTTTTAAACCTCAAATCAAAGAGCAGGAATACCTGCTGGAAAGACAGAAAAAACTGTTGAGAGTGGCTATGTCAAACTTTTATCCGCAAATCAATATAAATGCATCATACAGTAGCAGCTATGATAGAAGATTTGGAAGCGGAATCGGAGAACTGGATCAAGCCACTTTCAGTGAACAATTTAAAGCAAACGCACGAAGAAGAATCGGAATTAGTTTATCCATACCCATTTTCAATCGGTTTGCGAACCTCAATAGAATACGTCAAGCAAAGGTAGATATTGTCAATCAGGCTTTAACAATGGAAAACGCTAAAAAGACACTTTACAAAGAAATCCAGAAAGCCTATTTCGATGCTACTGCTGCACATGCCAATTATATTGCTTCCGAAAAATCAGTCGCCGCAAGCGAAGAAGCATTTATGTACGCCGAAGAACGTTATGCCGCCGGAAAATTTACGGTGTTCGAGTACAACGCATCCAAGACCAAATATGCGCAAAGTTTATCGCAACAAGCCCAGGCGAAATACAATTTTATATTCAGCGCCAAGATTTTGGACTTTTATAACGGAATAGAGATCAGGTTGTGAGGTACGGGACGATATAGCCGAAGCTCTCAGGTCGAGACCGTATCAAACGGCGTTATGGAGAAAGACTTTTAAGATTTTTTCTTGTTTACCAGCATCACACTGAGCAAAATGATAATCAATCCGATGATTTGAATAAATGTGATATGCTCTTTGCCGAAAGTTTTTCCAAAAAACACAGCAATAAAAGGATTTACATAAGCATGTGTGGCTACTTCTGTGGCGGGGCGAACCTTCAGTAACCATAAATAAGCCGAATAGGCAAGGATGGATCCGAAAACAATCAGATAAGCCAGTGACAACCACGCTGAAACAGGTACTTGATTCAGATCGGTGCGAATGTCGCCGGTAAAAAAGGAACACAGCCAAAACATACTGCCGGCAAAAAGCATCTGCCATGCCGATCCGGCAAAGGCATTGACTTCTTCAGCGCCGGATGAGCGATATTTGGCGTAGAGTGTGCCCAATGCCCATGAAATACAACCGAATATAAGAAGCAATACACCGTATTCGCTATGTTCGGACAATCCATCTGCTTGCCCGAGTTGCTCCGCATAAAGCATCAGAACGCCCAGAAAACCGGCGATGATGCCAATTACGGTTGCAAGGTTTCGGAAATTCTTTTTCCACATCGGAATGTCCAATGCCATAATCCATAGCGCCGTCGATGCGGCAATAATAGCCACCAGACTACTGCTCAGGTACTGTTGTGCCAGCATCACGACTGCCATATCAATAAAAAGAAGGATTATACCACTGATAACCGACTTTTTGATCAGGTTTTTCCTGAATACAGGTTCGCCTCTCGCAAAACACCAGCAAAGCAGAATCAATCCCGCGATCGAAAAACGGATGGCGCCAAGCAGAAAGGGAGGTAGCCCTTTTATGGCAACCCCTATAAAATAATAGGTAGACCCCCATACCACATAAATCAGGAAATAAGCGATTAAAATGCTTACCGTCTTATTATCCGGCCGTGTTTTTAGCCAATCCGCCACGATTAATGATTTGTTTCAAGTTTCTTGTTTTAACTTTTAACTTTTAGTTTTTAGCTTTTAGTTTGATGCCGATTCCGGATTGAATTCTGCGCAGCCCTTCGGCAAGGAGCGCTTCGGGACAAGCGATATTGATACGGATGAAGTTCTCGCCACCGGGGCCATACATGGATCCGGAATTTATCCATACATGTTCTTCTCTGAGCAACATTTCGGCTGTGGTTGTTGATGGCAGGTTCAATGTAGAACAGTCCACCCACACCAGGTATGTGGATTCTAACGGCAAAACAGGAAATTGCGGAAGGTATTTTTCGAAGAAATCCCTCAAATAAAGATAATTGCCATGCAGGTAGGGTATCAATGTGTCCAACCATTCCTCACCCTCTGTATATGCGGCGATCAAAGCATCGATGGCAAATGGGCTTATTTCGCACACTTCATTGATGTTCAACGCCCTGTCGATTTTTTTCCGGATTGTTTCGTCAAAAGCATGAATATTGGCTACTTTTAACCCTGCGAGATTGAATGTTTTGCTTGGCGCTGTACATGTCACCGAGTGGCGAAGGAAATCATCGTTGATGGAAGAAAAGGGAATGTGGCGGTATCCGTCGTAGACAAAGTCGCAATGAATCTCGTCCGATACAACCGTGACATTGTTTTCGATGCAAATATTTCCAATGCGGATCAATTCTTCCCTGCTCCAAACCCTTCCTACAGGGTTGTGTGGACTGCAAAGCAAGAGTAGTTTTGCCAACGGGTCGGCAGCTTTCTCTTCCAAATCTTCGAAATCGATGGTATAATACCCATCCTTATACACTAATTGATTGGCAACCATTTCACATGCATTGTTGCGGATGGAAGAGAAAAAACAGTTGTATACAGGTGTTTGCACAATCACCTTTTCACCGGGAACAGTCAACGCTTTGATAATAGCCGATAAGGCGGGTACCACCCCTGTGGTGTAGAGCGTCCATTCTTGATGGAAACTGAACCGGTGTCGCCGTTCGAACCAGCCTGTCACCGCATCAAAATACGCTTGCGGCACTTTTGTATAGCCAAAAATACCATGACGCACTCTTT